>JAGOJE010000130.1 GCA_017995275.1 Rickettsiaceae bacterium
CCATAAACCCATGAACCAATCACCTATAGCCTTAAACGTACGACTCCAGAAGCCCCCTTGCTCTTCCTCAGGCAATGGGGTCGTAATGGCATTATGTGGCATAACTGCTAGGTGCATCTTATGACTCTGATCCTCATTATTATCCATAACCTGTGACCTGAACTGTTCTTTGGATTCCGTATCTTTGGTATCATCGCTATTTACACTGGAATCCATTCGTCGGTCCCCATCGCTTTCTCCCACAATACCAATCCTTGTGCTGGCTTCTTGAGATCTCTTATTCTGTTCTACTTGTTGTTCTAGTTCATTTTTATCATCAATTCTTGACATATCAATCACTCCATAATTTAAAATTAAACCATACAAGGCTCTTTTTGCTTTGCATAACTAAGGTTAATGATATCATCTGAGACAATTAAGGGACAGACCAAAGAAATATTACATATTTTTTAACCACAATTTTTTGTGAAAGTGAGACTTTTTTACCACCATCGCTAAGGGAATACGCCATTCCTGCCTTGAGCAGGAATCTAGTTCCAAAAAACCAGCCACGAAGTGGCACATTATCATGCTGGACCCCGGATCACGCCCCGCTGCGCTTGGTCTGTCCGGGGTGACAGTGCGGTTTATGTCATTCCTGCCTTGAGCAGGAATCTAGTTCCAAAAAACCAGCCACGAAGTGGCACATTATTATGCTGAATTACGTATCACGGCTCGCTTTTGCTTGCCCCACCTTGGATGACAGGGCGCGTCATTCAGTCCCACTATATCAATTTAACTTCTTCTTCATTTCGTAAATTTTTTCAAGGGCTTGTTTTGGGGAAAGGTCATTAGGATCTATTGACTCTAACATTTTTTCTACCTCACTAAGCTTCACTACTTCATTTAATACAGGAGGAGGAACCGTAAGATCTGCCTTATCACCAGCTTCCAAATGTTTTAAAATTTCTTCCGCTCTTGATATAACAGACCTTGGGAGCCCAGCGAGCTGAGCAACGTGTATACCGTAAGATCTATCCGCACTACCAGGCAATATCTGATGAAGGAACAAAACCTTACCATCAACTTCATTGATTTTTATAGTGTAGTTCCTAAGAGCAGGAAGCGACTCACTCAATTTTGTAAGCTCCTGATAATGAGTTGCAAAAAGACTTCTACATTTTAGTTTATCATGTATATGTTCCAAACAGCCCCAAGCTATAGAAAGCCCATCGTAAGTGGATGTCCCCCTGCCTACCTCATCTAAAATTATCAAAGATCTGGTGGTAGATTGGGATAATATTGCAGAAACCTCTACCATCTCCACCATGAATGTAGATTGTCCGCGAGATAAATCATCCGCAGCGCCTATACGACTGAATAATTTATCGACAACGCCTATTTTTGCCCTCCTTGCAGGAACAAAGGAGCCTATTTGAGCAAGTATTACTATTAGGGCATTTTGCCTCAAGAATGTGCTCTTACCAGCCATATTTGGCCCCGTTATAAGCCATAATCTATTATCGCTGCACAAATCGCAATTATTAGGCACGAAGGCCTTTGAATAAGGCATATTACGCTCAACTACCACATGCCTTCCACCCTCTATAATAAAGCTGGAATCTTCAGTGATTTCTGGCTTTGTATAATCATTTTCCATAGCAAGAAATGCTAAAGATGTAAATAAGTCCAGCTCGCTAATGCTATTGGCTATATTTCTAAGTAGAGCTGATTTTTCTACGACCTTGCTACATATTTGAGAAAAAATCTCCTGCTCTAAACTTATAGCTAGGGTTTTTGCATTTACCATATCGCTTTCTATTTTCTGTAATTTTGATGTGGTAAATCTAACAGCAGTAGCAATAGACTGACGATGAATGAATTTTGGATCCGTAATCTTGCTAGCATTTTTCGGGGTAACTTCTATAAAAAGCCCTAGTATATTATTATGGCAAATACGTAAATTATCTACACCAGTCTCGCGCTGATATTCCAACTTTAGTTTTTCCATAAGCCCAGAATTATCCTCTATCATTTCACTTAGCTCAGCAAGCTTTGGATGATATGAAGGCTTTATAAAGCCACCATCACTCATTTGGTTAGGAGCATCTTCCTTGATAGCATCTTCTATCGTTTTCATCAGCTCTTCATCTGGCGATAAATGCTTTATTATGTCCAAAATATAAATTGGATATTTTACTCCAAAGCTGAGGATAAATTGCTCATTTAAATCTCTAGCAATTTCCATAGATTTTAGAACTCCCAGAAGATCTCTAGCTATTGCCCTACCAAGAGCTATTTTGGATATAAGCCTTTCCAGATCTCCTGTAGCTCTCAATATTTGCCTTATATTTTCGGTTAAAATGGGAGCATTAAAGAAAAAATCAGTTATCTTAAGCCTATCATCTATTTTTTCCTTATTTGCAAGAGGAGAGGATAGATATTTATAAAGCAGACGACTTCCCTGTTTTGTAATAGTATGATTTATAACTGATAGAAGGCTGTTTTTATAGCCACCACTTAAACTATACACTAGCTCTAAATTACGCCTTGTTGACGCATCTATTATCATATAATCAGCAAGATCTGTCACTTTAGGAAAAGGAAGATCCGGAATATTATTTTTTTGTGTTATGCGAATATATTCTATTATTGCACCTATGGCTGAAATTTTTAATTCCGAGAGCTCACCAATAGAATCTACAGTAAGCAATTTATAAAAATTTTCTATAGATTTCCTACATTTACTGGCAGCGAAATAACTATCCACTTGATAAACAAGCTTCTGCCTATATGGCAAAAATACTTGATGCAAGTTATTATCAGATTGAATATTTTCAGATATCAAAATCTCTTTCGGAGATAATGCAAAGAGCTGATTAGCAAGCTCCTCAACTGGAACTTCTACAACTCCAAATTCTGATGTTCCTATATCTAAATAAGAAATTGCACTACCACCACCCTTGTTTACAACAACACTTACTAAATAATTAGGGCTAGCTGCATTTAATATTGACTCCTCAGTAATAGTGCCAGGAGTTATTATTCTTACAACATCTCGCCTTACTATCGCCTTATAACCTCGCTTTTTTGCCTCTTGCGGGGACTCTAGCTGATCACAAATTGCAACCTTATAACCTTCTTCGACCAGTTTATACAAATAGGACTCCAAAGCATGATGAGGCACTCCGCACATCTGAACATCTTCCTCACCATTTTTCCCTCTTTTGGATAAAGCAATTCCAAGAGTTTGACTCGCCTTTACAGCATCATCCATGAATAGTTCATAAAAATCACCCATACGAAACAAAAGAAGAGAATCCATATGAGCAAATTTCACATCCAAATATTGCTGCATCATAGGAGTAACACTGCTGTATTTATATTTTTCTCTTAAAATCTCTATTTGGTCCATACCACCTTCATTATAAAATAAATAAAACTATAATAGATTAAAGAACCTATAGTTACCATGCTAAAAATAGATTTTTTTATTTACCTATTAAGATAATAAAGTATACTACCAAGAAACTTATAAATACGGATTTTGTGTTAGAATTTCTCTCAAATTTTTGGCCGAAGATGTTGTTCATAGCCGAAGGCGCGATAGTAACGCTCAAATATAGCGTTATTTCTGTAATATTTGGCCTCGTTATAGGCACATTACTTGCCCTGTTAAAAACAAGCAAATATAAGGGCCTAAGAATAGCTGGGGATGTAT
>JAGOJE010000131.1 GCA_017995275.1 Rickettsiaceae bacterium
CGTAAAAGCAGTAGATATAACTCTTGGAAGCAAATTAGATTTTATTTTGAGATATTAATTATGAAAAAGCAAATATGCTATCCGGATCTTATTCCTAGGATTTTTTCTAGTTCTATAGATTGGGCTATTATGTATACCCTATTAGGTTCGATATCGGACTTTTTTGTCAAAATAGTATTTGTGCAAATTTTCAAAGAATATATCATCAGAAATGCTATAAAAATTACAGATGTTGAGTCTGTAATAAAGGTTATGTATTCTGCAAAATTTATAGAGGAAAATGCTTCTAGCCCTAATTTATTTTACTTTATGGGTGTGCAGATGCTGTTTGGAATGGCAATTTGTGGACTTTTTCTAATTTATTTTTGGCATAATTTTGGCCTTACCCCTGGTAAATATATACTGGGTATGAGAATTAGAAGAGAAGATAATATGGATGCCTTTCCTACGATATGGCAATGTGTAAAAAGGTTTATATCATATCCTACAAGCTTGATAGGCATATTCTTCATTCTTTTTACAGAAAAAAAACAAGCTTGGCACGATAAAATAGCTGGTACTGTAATCATAAAAAAATAATAAATGGATAGTATTTTGAAGACGTTTTTCGGTTTTCAGGAAGTTGATGCTAGCGAAAAGTCGAAGCTTGTTGCTAATGTATTTTCTTCTGTAGCAAATAAATATGACATAATGAACGATGTTATGAGCCTTGGTATTCATCGTTTGTGGAAAAGGAGGTTTTGTTCTCTAATTCCAGCTCATGCAAATTCCATAATAGATGTTGCAGCTGGCACCGCTGATATAGCTGTAGGTGCATTAAAAGCCAATGACAAAAGACGAGTTACGATTTGCGATATAAATTTTGATATGTTATCAGCAGGTAGAGAAAAAGCAATAAATAGCGGAGTAATAAGGGGGCTTGAATATACAGTATGTGATGCAGAAAATTTGCCTTTTGAAGATAATTCTTTTGATTGTTACACAATAGCATTTGGCATCAGAAATGTTACTAATATTAATAATGCTCTGAAAGAGAGTTACCGTGTGCTAAAAAAAGGTGGAAAATTTATGTGTTTGGAGTTTTCCAAAGTTGAGTCAGAAATTTTACGAAAATTCTACGACTTCTATTCGTTCAATATGATACCAAAATTTGGAAAGATTATTGCGAATGATGAGGGGGCATATAAATATCTAGCTGAAAGTATTAAGCAATTTCCAGATCAGGAACAATTCGTAGGAATGATAAAAGAAGTGGGATATAAAAATACTAATTACGAAAATCTAACTGGTGGTGTTGTTGCAATACATACGGCTTACAAAATATGATTGAGTTGCTTCGTATTATTTTCGTACTTAGTAAATGGCGTATATGGAGCTATATAGGTAGGCAGCATATATCAACACCAATATATATAATATTATTATTGATAGAATGGCTTTTTATACCAATTAGAAAAAGGTCTATATCAAGTGCTCTTCGCGAGCTGGGTCCCATATATATAAAATTTGGTCAAGTTATCTCTTCAAGCCCTAATTTGGTAGGAGAAGAAGTAGCAAAATCTTTATCTGGCCTTCAAGATAAGTTACCTCCATTTCCTGCTAAAAAAGCTATATCTATATTAGAGGGAGAAATAGGAGCTAAAATTGAAGAGATATTTCAAAAATTTGAACATCAGCCTATAGCTGCAGCTTCTATTGCTCAGGTGCATAAGGCGATCCTAAAAAATGGTGAGATAGTTGCTGTAAAAATCCTTCGCCCTGGTATAGAGAAGGAATATGCTAAAAATATAAAGTTACTATATTTTTTATGTAGGATTGCAAAATATATATTGCCACTTAAATATG
The DNA here is from genome assembly GCA_017995275.1 of Rickettsiaceae bacterium. Lineage (GTDB taxonomy): Bacteria > Pseudomonadota > Alphaproteobacteria > Rickettsiales > Rickettsiaceae > JAGOJE01. The sequence continues at coordinate 1,846 of JAGOJE010000131.1, forward strand.
ATAGATTCAGGTCAAAAGAGCTTATAGACATATTTAATGAAACTATGCAGATAGAACTTGATATGAAAGCAGAAGCTTCATTATGTTTGAAGATGGCAAATAACCTTGCGATGGAGGATATTGTAGTAATTCCGAATGTGTATTTGGAATATACATCGAGAAAAGTTCTAGTAACATCATTTGTTGATGGGATATCTATTTATGACAAAGATGCTCTTATTGCTTCTGGTTGGAGTCCAGATGTTGTAGCAGAGCGTCTAGCAGTTTTATTTTTTAACCAAATATTTCGTGATGGTTTTTTTCATGCAGATCCACATCCAGGAAATATAATAGTAACAAAAGACAACCGCATAGCTTTGATTGATTTTGGTATAATGGGGAAGTTGTCTGATAAGGAAAGGATAGGTCTTGCAGAAATTGTATATTCTATATTGAAAAGTGATTATGAGAAGGTTGCTAAAATACATATAAAACTGGGATATGTAGCTGAAGATGTAAATATAGGTCTTTTCGCAGAAAGTTGTCGTGATATATGCGAGCCATTAATCCAGCAAAAAACTATAAATGAGATTTCAATTGGCAAGTTATTAGAGAAATTACTAAAAATGTCTGCTGATTTTAATATGAAGCCTCAACATCAATTGTTTTTACTGCAAAAAACTATTATAGTCCTTGAGGGAATAGCGAAATTACTAAATCCTAATGCTAATATGTGGAAAGTTGCAGAGCCATGGATAAAAAAATGGGCTATAAAAAACATTTCTCCTGAGGCGAAATTTTTTCGTTTCCTAAAAAAAATATTTAATGAATTAATGGAGTAACATAGTGCGTATAGCTACATGGAATATTAACTCTATAAGGCTACGTATGTCTACTCTTATAGATTTCGCAAAGAAATTTTCTCCAGATGTAATAGCTCTGCAGGAAACAAAAGTTGAGGATTCAAGCTTTCCTCATATTGAATGTATTTCTATGGGGTATCCTTATATTAGAATGACGGGGGAAAAAAGTTATAATGGCGTTGCGATTCTCTCAAAATACCCTATAGATGAGACATTTTCTTTACAATTTTATAATGAGCAGAAACGTCATATAGCAGTTAAAACAGCAGGTATAGAGATCCATAATTTTTATGTTCCAGCTGGTGGTGACGAGCCTGATGTAAAGTTGAATGAAAAATTCCGTCATAAACTTGCTTATCTTGATTTTATGCATGAATGGTTCATGAAAAACAGAAGTAATGATCAAAAAATAATATTAGTTGGGGACCTTAATATAGCTCCTCTAGAACATGATGTTTGGTCCAGTAAATATTTAAAAAATACTGTAAGCCATACTGAGGTAGAGCGTAAGATTCTTATGCGTAATTTACAAGAATTCGGCTTTGTTGACGCTCCTAGAAAATTTGTAAATGAATCAGAGAAGCTTTATAGTTGGTGGAGTTATAGATCTCCTGATTGGAAAAAAAGTGATAGAGGTAGAAGGTTGGATCATATATGGGTAAGTGGCCCTTTATCAGAATCTTTGGTAGGCACTTCCTCTGTCAAAAAAATGAGGGAACATTTGCAACCTTCTGATCATGTTCCAGTAATCGTGGATATTAATAAATAAATGAGGCAAAAATGCAAGAATTTGACTTAGTAGTTATTGGTGGTGGCCCAGCTGGATATACTGGAGCTATAAGAGCTGCTCAACTTGGTATGAAGGTTGCTTGCGTTGAAAAAAGGCAGACTCTTGGGGGGACGTGTTTAAACGTTGGGTGCATTCCCTCAAAGGCATTGCTATCAATTTCTGAGAAATATGAATATGCAAGGCAGCATTTCCCAGATATAGGGATTAAAGCTCAGAATCTTG
>JAGOJE010000132.1 GCA_017995275.1 Rickettsiaceae bacterium
AACTCTTGCTTTAGATTATATTATCCTACATATAACTTAAGAAATAATGGTTGAATATAATATGCTAGCTACTTTTGCCACTAATCCACTTAATGTAAGCAGCCGGCTTTACAAAGAAGAACCGACACCTTATAGAAACCAGTTCCAGAGGGATAAAGATAGGATAATCCATTCCAATGCTTTTCGCAGGTCTGAATATAAAACACAGGTATTTATAAATCACGAGGGTGATCATTACAGAAATCGCCTTACTCATTCCATAGAAGTTGCAAGTGTTGCAAGGTCAATAGCTGGGGCACTTGCTTTATCGGAAGATCTTGCAGAATGTATAGCACTTGCGCATGATCTTGGTCATACTCCTTTCGGCCATGCTGGAGAAGAAGCTTTAGACCACGAGATGAAAGACCATGGTGGATTCTGCCACAATGCACATTCTATAAAAATTCTAACATCTCTGGAGAGAAGATATGCCGCCTATGACGGATTAAATCTTACCTGGGAAGTTTTAGAAGGAATCGCAAAACACAATGGCCCAGTTCTAGAGCCTCTGCAAGAAGCAATAGAGGAATATAACAAGATCCACAATTTAAAACTCAATGAATTTTCATCTGCAGAAGCTCAAGTTGCATCATTCAGTGATGATATAGCCTATATAGGGCACGATCTAGAAGATGGAATAAGGTCAAAGTTATTTACTATAGAAGATATGAAAGAACTCGATTTTATATATGAATTCATAGAAATAATAAGATCAAAATATAAGGATCTTGAACCTGACAGAACAATTTACGAGGCAATCAGATATTCTAATCATTATTTCATAAATGACTTACTAAAAACATCAAAAGAGAATATAGAAAAATATGGAGTAAAAACTCCAGAGGATGTAAGGTTACTTGGTAAACCTCTCGTAGAATTCTCACAGGAAGCCACAATGAGAATGGGAATGATAAAAGACTTCCTAAGAAAAATGGTTTATTACAATCATTACGTTTCCAAAATAACATTTAAATGCAAGAAAATTATACATGGACTTTTTGAAATTTATATGGAAAGCCCAGAATGTTTGCCAGATCACTGGCAAATGCGTATAAAGAAAGCAGAAAAATCAAAAACAAGAATAATTTCTGATTATATTGCTGGAATGACAGACCGTTTTGCTATAAAAGAGTACTCATCCTTTCACAATTTGAATTTTGATGGATTGATCTGAGAATTAAGTCATCGCTATAAAACTAGATAATAAAGAAAATGAATATATATAACTTATTAAAACAAGATATAATAGCTGCTATATCCAAAATAATCCCAAATATCTTAAGTAATGACACTAAATCTGTAGTGGTTGAAATGCCTAAAGATGCTTCTAATGGAGATTTATCAACGAATGCAGCGATGGTTCTTTCTAAAATTGCAGGAAAATCCCCAAGGGAATTGGCAACAATTTTAGTGAGCAATCTTAGCAATATAGACTATATCACAGATATGGAAATAGCCGGGCCTGGATTCATCAATTTTCGCATTCACCCTTCAAAATGGTATGAAGAAGCTCAAGAAATCCTGGATTCTAAAATAAAATATGGATCTTGCAACATTGGCAGCGGAATAAAAGTAAACCTGGAATATGCATCCCCCAACCCAACAGGACCTATGCATATAGGGCACGCAAGGGGGGCAGTATATGGAGATTCTCTATCGAGATTGCTTCAAAAATGCGGATATCAAGTAACAAAGGAATATTATATAAATGACGCTGGTGGGCAGGTTATAGATTTAGCAAAAACTGTATTTTTAAGATATAAAGAAGCCTATACCGGAAAAGAAGTAGAAATTCCTGCTGGCCTATATCCTGGAGATTATTTAAAACCAATTGGAGCAATGCTCTCAAAAGAATTTGGTGATAAATTTCTAAAGCTGACAGAGGAAGAATATCTGCCTATCATCAAAAATTTTGCAATAAAAGAAATGCTGAAGCTTATAAAGGAAGATCTTGCAAAGTTAGGAATTTGCCATGATGTATTTTCTTCAGAACAAAGCTTGTATGACGATAAAAAGGTAGAAGCAGCAATAGATGAACTAACAAAACTAGGTTTAGTTTATGAAGGAACATTGCCACCACCAAAAGGCGAACAGCAGGACGATTGGGAGGAAAGGCCGCAATTACTTTTCAAATCCACAGAATTTGGAGATGATATAGACAGGCCATTACAAAAGTCTGACAAAAGTTGGACCTATTTCGCAGGAGACATAGGATATACAGCAGACAAAATCTCTCGTGGGTTTAACTGCATAATACTAGCACTTGGCGCCGATCATGGTGGATATGTAAAACGTATAAAAGCTGTAATACAAGCGCTAGGGAAAGGCGCGGTTACAAGTGATATAAAGCTCTGCCAACTCGTAAACTTCGTAGAAAATGGCGTTCCAATCAAAATGTCTAAAAGGGCTGGAAGTTTTTTAACAGCTAACGACGTTGTAAGCGAAGTAGGCAAAGATATAGTCCGCTTTATGATGCTTTCACGAAAAAATGACATAGTACTAGATTTTGACCTTGCAAAAGTGAGAGAACAATCGAAAGATAATCCAGTATTTTATGTACAATATGCATATGTTAGAACTAAATCCATATTAGCTGGGGCAAAATTGCAAATTCCAGAAGCAGTAGAAAGCCTTGAGAAAAAGGAAATAGACTGGAACTTACTATCATCAAAAGAAGAATTAGATTTAATAAAGATGCTAGGATCTTTCCCAAAAATGGTAGAAGGTGCAGCTGTGAATTTTGAGCCACACAGAGTGGCTTTTTATCTACAATCCGTTGCTAGTTCATTCCATTCTTTATGGAATTTGGGAAAAGAAAACAATGACTATAGATTTATTATTGAAAATGATGCAAAATTGACTACTGCAAGACTCGCCCTTGTTTCTGCTGTGGCAGAAGTTATAAATGCAGGTTTTGATATTATAGGCATAGATTTAGTTGAAAAGATGTGATTAATAAGGAGTCCTTCGGACGAGTTTTTTAATCCTGGATTCCTGCTTCCGCAGGAATGACAACAGCGACAAACGCTGTCATCCCGGACAGGTGAGCCTGCGAGCCGTGATCCGGGATCCAGCTGATAATGCGCCACTTTGTGGCACTTTATTACGCCTGGATTCCGGCTCCAGGGCCGGAATGACAAAGAGGAGTGGCAGGAATGACACTCACGCGTTCATCCCGGGGGCGGATGATCCGGGATCTGGTATGAAAGCGTATAAGGCATGTTTTATTATGAAAAAGGTTAAAAAGAGGTTTAGCTTTGGACGAGACTGAAGAAGATGAAGAAGTTGCATTTATAGTGAAAGGAAAATTCCCTAAATGGAAAGTAATATCCATAGCAATAGCTGTTTTTCTATCATCAAGTTACGGATATTATTACTATGAATATATCTATATGCCAAAGCAAGAGATTCCAACCCTGCTAGCAGATGAATCTCCTATTAGAGTAAAACCTGAAAAGCCTGGTGGGGCTCTTATGCCTAATACTGATAAATTGGTATATGAAAACTTAAAACCAGGTAGAATAGAAAATTCCGTCTCGCTTATGCCAGAACCTGAAGAGCCTGTGATCATTACTAAGGAGTCTGAAGAAGAAAATCCAGATAAAATAGACGATATAATAGGAAATATTTTATCATCTTCAGCACAAACAGATGAGAAA
>JAGOJE010000133.1 GCA_017995275.1 Rickettsiaceae bacterium
CTCTGAAGGAATTATATTTTGCATAAATTCAGCAGCTGCTTTATATGCATCTGCCCCTTGAAGCAAAATTTCAGAAACGGAACTATCAAACATATCCCTTATAGTTTTTATGATAATCCCTTCTTCCATATGTATGAAAGCAGGAGCGACTGACTTTATAGTGGCTTCACGGATTCTGTTCCAAAGCCTTGCCAAATAATCATAATCCCTTTTTATATCATATGTTGTTCTTCCTACCCCTGCTGTTCTTACTATAACACTTGCAGGAGAATCTTCTTGGCCAGTTAAATCTGATATGATATTTCTGAGACGTCTTCTCTCTTCAAGACTAGCTATTCTACGGGAAATCCCGTTGTTTCCACCTTTGTTTGGCATTAACACACAATATTTACCTGCAAGAGATATGTAAGATGTAAATGCAGCTCCTTTATTCCCACGCTCCTCTTTCTGGGCTTGGACTAATATGATCTGCCCTTTTTTCATAACGTCTTGTATCTTATATTGACGGTCTCTTGCTTCTTGCTGAGACTCTTCTACATCAACTTCATTATCAGAAAATATATCTTGATCCACATTTTCTAAAAAATCAGAATTGGACTCTTCATCCGCAGTTACTTGAACTAAATCTATAGAGCTTTGCTCTGCCATATCTTCAGATGTTATCTCTGGCGGAGTAATAGCCTTAAACGCTACAACATTTTCGCTAGCTTTTTTATCTTCAGCGGGAATATGATAATAATCTGGGTGAATCTCACTAAATGGCAAAAAGCCGTTTTTACCATTTCTATATTCTATGAAAGCAGCCTGCAAGGATGGCTCTATTCTAACTATTTTTGCTAGATATATATTCCCCTTAATTTGTTGCTTATTTTCAGTTTCATATTCTATAGATTCTATAATATTTTTTTCATTAATTAAAGCCACTCTTGTATCTTCTGTATATGTGGCATCTATCACAATTTTCTTTGCCATCAGTCTTTTCTCCAAAAATTCCGTGAGATTTCACGCGGAAACCTCTGTATTTATTAAAATATTTCATAACATAACCATATTTTGTAACGCCACAAACCATATGGGCGACTTACCCTAATGGGCCTACAAATGGAGGCAAACTACATCACACGATGCTTGCCAATTTAATATCCGTGTAAAACTTATATAACAACTACCATAATTTAGCAAATAATATATTCCTCGGTGTTTGCTAATTTCTTCCATTAGTGTTTTATAGATCTATAAAATATTTTTGTATCAGCAAATATTTTTTCTTGCAATATGAGATTAGCTCTGGTATACCCGTCTTCGGATGGGTGTCCGAGTGGTTTAAGGAATCAGTCTTGAAAACTGACGTGCGGGCAACCGTACCGTGGGTTCGAATCCCACCCCATCCGCCACCCTACGTTCTTCGAACTTCGGGCGGCACGCCAGAAGTGAGTTAGAACTAGGAGTGTCTCGCGAAGCTTTGGCGTAGCGAGACTGTATAAATCATGTATTATGTTTACTTTTTAGACTTATCAAATGGCAATATTTAAACCCTTCAATTCATATTTATTCTGTCAAAAATCTTTACCACTTGCTTGAAATAACCTGCATCACAATCATCTCCCTGCACTAAAGCTTCGTGAGACAGATCCTCAAGCGCCCAAATCCAGCTAAGCACAGCTTGCACGAAGCACCAGTCAATGATTCGGCGTTCCGGCAATTCGAGGGCTGCAGCAAAGCTAGTGATACGATTGAGAACAATATTTGGCGCATCAGCGTGGGTTAGTAATTCTGGCATAGGATTTCTGATAAAGGCCGCCACTTCATAGGCTGATTCGCCAATCACGCCTTTAGGATCGATCACCAGCCATCCGTTACCATTTTGCAAAATATTATCATGGTGCAGGTCGCCATGAAGCAAAACGTCTGACCCGGACGTTTTTAAAAGATGGTCTCGAATGTTTCTTGCTTTTTGCAAATAATCAGGCGGAATGGGCCAGTCCTTATCCAAAACAACAAGCCAATCTTTAATGTGAGGAAAATTCTGATCTTTAGGGATATTTGCTTGATGCAGCTTTTTTATAACTCCACAGGCAATTTCGATAGATTCCTTTTCCTTAGTTGGAAAATAGCCTTTAAGGGATCTACCTGGTATGGCTCTTTCCAGAAGTAACATGCCATTGTCTTCAGATAAAACCTTCACTACATCACAGCCTGCAAAGCACTTGAGCGCAAATGCTTCTCGAGCCAAACCTTCACTATCAAGACTAGCTTTCAGGATAATAGGATTATCACCATGAAATCCTGATAGCACATAGTTGTAAGTCAGATTGGTGACTTCTTTTAAACACTGATCTTCAATATCATGAGCCATTCTGTTGGCGTGCAGATTATTAAAACACTCCAGAAGCAACTTCTCCAACAGGACCTTGTTATCTTCGGTGATTGTAGAGGTCATGCTTGCCTCGACTTTGCTGATAATGTTATGAGCTTGCTGAACAACTTTCATGCCTTGTTTTGTTAATTCTGCGCACAAAATCCTACCGTGCTGTGGATCGCTTTTTCTTTTTACTAAGTGCCTTTTTTCTAAATTAGAGACAATACCGTGCATGGTTTGAGCAGTAATAAATGAGAAGCGGGCTAGAGCCGCATTAGATAGACCAGGTCGGAGCTCTAATTGCGCCAGAACAGCATATTGTGGCGTTGTCAGATCAAGGGTTCTTAAAACTTCGTCCATACGAAGGCGCAAGGTGTGTTGCGTCTGTTTTAGTTTATAACCTAATAAACCTGTGACATTTATTTCTTTAGATGTTGACATATCAGCGCCCTTATATTATATTATCAGTGTGCTTATACTATAATGGGATCTCGATATGAATACAACAACAAATTCTGAAAGTGATAATAACTTAAAATCTGCGGAAAACTATTACAACGCCATGCTTGCAAAGGACTTTGATAAGATGGCGAGCTACCTGCATGACAATGTGCATTTCATCGGACCACTCGCAGAAATGCATGGCAAAGAGGCTGTTGTTTTAGCTGCAAAGAATTTCGGCGGGATATTACAAGATATTCAAATCAGGTCACGATTTGCAGCAGATAATCAGATCATGTTTGCTTACGATATGGTGGTTCCTGCACCTATTGGTAAATTCAGGGCAGCAGTTCTCATGGAATTTACAGATCGGCTTATATCTAAAATCGAGCTATTTTATGACGCTAGCCCCTTTGAAGAAAAGAAAAGTGAAATTTTCTCGCAATAACAGTGTTATGCAGTAAAGTGTCGCATGAAATCAACATCGCAGTTACCTGCGAACACTCCTGATGAATGCACACACTCCAAAACCCTCTATTTACCTGGGTTTCAGAGGATTGCTGTTTTTGGACTCCTCACTTTTTAGAGAACAAAAACCGGAGTAGCGATAGAAATTCGAAACGGAGAAAATGAGGTGAATCAAGGGATGGAAAGCAGTTTCTACTATCCTTCCAAGAAGAAATATGGTATGTTTGCATATGTTTAAAATTATATTTATAGCTGGGGCTTTTTTATAATTAACGGTTGCGCAAGTTCAATAATCTAGCGCAACACTGTATATTTGATTTTGACGAATCAATAAAAACCAGTGTTGCTAATGACAAAATACCACAGAATTACTCTCAGCGAAAGAGAGATCATATACAGCTTACTCC
>JAGOJE010000007.1:0-5070 GCA_017995275.1 Rickettsiaceae bacterium
GCTATAGATGGTGAAAACGCTTTGTTATTTGAAGATCTATTAAAAAACTCCCATAATCTTTTTATACGAAACAAAGATAGGGTAAGTGCCTTTGATTTTGCTCTTCGGAAGAAAGGTGATTTTTTAGAATTGTTGAATGAAGTGGATTTAAATTCATCTTATAAAGATGAGGGAGGGGGGTCTGTATTTTGTGATGTTTGTTCTTTAAAAGATCCAGAAATTGTAAAGATAGCCATTGATGCTTTAAAGAAAGGTATTAATCTTAGTGTAGAAGGCAATGGAGGCGAGAGTCCGTTCATATGTGCTATACATACACGAAACTATAAGGTTGCAGAGCTTATGGTTGAGAAAGATCCGTCTGTTATAAATTATCATGATGATAGGGGGTGGAATGCTATGGATTATATCTTGCAGCCCGCTTTGCAGTCTCCTGGTTCTAGAGATATGGCAGTATTTTTATTAGAGAAAGGTATTGATGTCGGTCATAATATGAAAGAAAATCTTAATAATGTAATTAAGAATTATTCTCCTGATTTAGCTGAGTTAATGATAGAAAAAGGTGCAGTTCTTGATAGGAATGTGATTGATAAAGATACTTTGGAGCGAATTATAAGATTTCGGAAATATAATTTAGCTAAAGAAATTCTAGATAAAACAGATAGCTTAAGAGATGAGGGGAATAAGTTGCTAGGTTACACTCTCTCAGCTGAGCAAAATGACCTAGCTATAGATATTATTAATAAAACGTACCCCGCGGAGTTTTGTGAAAGTATTATAGATGAAGTATTTTATAGTAAGAATAAAAATTTAATATTGGCTATATCTTCTAGAGATAATAGCCAATATATGATAAATCAGTTAGAACGTTATACTTTGAGTCATACCGACAATAACCTTGTTAAAATACTTTTGTCTAAAGTATCTGTTGTTGATAAAAGATTCTTTGAAGAACTTGTAGAAGGAAAGTTTAGTGAAGAGAGTATTTTATTGGCTGTGGATAAACTACAGTATCCTCTCGAACATTATGAGCCAGAGGATTTGTTAGTCAAATGTTTGCAAAATGGATATCATGATTTATCTAAGAGGATTATAAAAGAAGGTAGGGTAGATTTTTCCAGAGTCTATAATAAACTCGATTTAGATTTGAAACATAATGCGTTGGATTTATTCATTAAAAACGTCCCTGATGTCAATGAAGTTCGCATTAATCAGGGTACATTACTTGATTTTGTTTTGTCTCATCCAGCTGACATAGATACTCCGTACGGTGTAGAAGCATTAATTGCCAGAGGGTTTAATCCTGACAGTGAATATCTAAATAGGACTCCTCTAGAGAGGATAGTGCATAACAATATAAAAAAATCACCACCATCGCCATTTTTTAAAGCTGAAATTTGGGGAAGTGGCAGCAGAAGTTCGTCGCCATCTAGTGAAGCTAAGAATTCCTGGTTAAAAGAAATCACAGAACAATCGCAGGACAGTGATCAAGAAATCATATTTGACTTGAGTCCCTTTGATAACAACTTTGGCGATTCATTGCCTGATGAAAAATCTAAACCTATTGAGTTCTCAAGACCTAATTCACCTGTGAAGCCTGAATCTTCTTTAGACGCTCAAATTGCTAGATTATTGTTAAAGGCGGGAGCTAGAATTACTGATGAGATAAAAGCTTGTCTTCCAGATTTGTCTGATGATATTTTGGCTGGTGTTATAAGGCAAGAAATGGAGAAGAGGGAGGGAGCGGAAATAAAAAGTATAGCTGGTAGTGTGGCGCCATATTTAAGTAAAACTAACACGTCTTCTCTCGCTCCTTCACCAGGCGATAAAAAAGATGAGGGGCGAGGACGCAGTGATTCTTTTAAATAATCTCCTTATGGCTTTCAAATAATCGCAAAGTGTAGGTCGCATTTCTGGTTTATGTTTTAATCATGATATGAATAGCGCTATGCAAATTGCCAGTGAAATAAGCCTGATATATGATGGTAGAATTCTATGGAAAGGTTCTAGAGAGGAACTTCATAAGAGTGACAACCCATATTTGAATCAGTTCATTAATGGTCGAACAGATGGGCCAATATCAGTGAATATTTAATAGAGCTCTGGCAAGGCGTAATCATGCTGGATTGTGTCTTTGAAGTCGCATTATACATTAAAAACAAGCCACCACACTTTAATTAGTTATTAGCAATACATAATCTATGATAGAATTTGAGGGATATAATATATTCCATGAGGGTGGTATGATTCCAGTAACGCAAGAAATTCTCAACGAAATTATAGCAAATGCTCCAGAAGGGGAGGCGTTGAATCTTAAAGAAGTCCTAGAATCTAGGGGGTATAACCAGAATCTTGCAAGATTAAAGTTGGATTTTTCAAATAACAAGAGCTCGATGGTCGATTTTTCGGGGTTGTCTTTAAATTACTTGAGAATCAATAATTTAGAGATGGGAAAATGCATATTTAATGATACGTTTTTAAGTTATGTTACCTTTTTTAATTCTGATAAAGTAGATCAATTGCACGCTGCTCCTTATATGGGGCTTATAGATATAACGGTAAAAAAGGAGGATTTTTTTTCACAAGAAGATTTAATAAAAGCAACTGATGGCAAGCTTAATAACAAAGGCATTTGCTTTGGCATACAATTAGAATTTGCAAGATTTGCTTATAAGAGAATGGATAAAAACGGCAATATAAATATTGAACGAGTTTCAAAAGAATTTATAGAGAAGCTAAATAGAAAGGCTCAAGAAGTTAATAAGGATGGAACCTATAAAAGTTCTGATGATTTTTACTTTAGAAATATGTTGTATTTAGATAGTCAATCATTCAACGAAGTTGTTAAACGAAATATGCATCAAGTTGATGACTCTTCGGTTAAAAGAAATGGTTTTTTGGCTTCAATCCCTTTAGAGATGAACAGAGCAAAGATGATAGGATTTGGTTATGCTGGTCATACCGTTAATGTTTTTAGGGAAAGAAATGAAGCTGGAGAAGAAAGATATGTTGTTTTTAATTCTGATATAGGAATTATCGATGGCATTAATACCCCGGATGATCTAGGTGACTTTATTTCTAAATTTCTAAATGTTCAATGTGGGGATCTTTCAAAGAAAGTGGTTTATACAAATTTAGACAAAACAGTGGAAGATCTTGGTCTCGTGCCAAATCAAAATTCTGTTCAAGAAATGAATTACAAAGGCAAATATCAAGTTGATATTCAAGCTTTTCTATCATCTCTGCGTAGCATGATAAACGCAGAGAGTAAGGAAGATGTAATTACATATGAGTTTATGAGCAAGAAGATTATGGATCATCTTCCTAGTGTAGATTTTATAGAAAGTTCTAAATCCATTGTACCTTTGGCTGTAAAATCGGGTAGTGTCGATATTATAAATAAATTATTTGATAATGGGGTAAATCCTAATTTATCAGATTATGATAGTATGACAGCATTACACACTGCTGTCAGGTTTAAAAAAATAGATGTTGTAAAATTTCTTATATCAAGAGATGACTTAGATGTAAATGTTTTGACAAGAAATGGTAAAACGTCGCTTCATATTGCTGTAGAGTTAGGAGATGTTGAAGCTATTAAAGAGCTACTAAAATCTCCAAAGATAGATACTTCAATAAAGTATAAAGATAAGGATGTTATTGACCTTGCTTTTGAGAAAAAGGGGGATTCTATATTAGATGTAATGATAGAAAATCATCAGAAATTTGATTCCTTGGAGTTGTTTGATGGGTTTGTTAGTAAAGGTAGATATGATCTTGCATTGAAGCTTGTTGAAAAAGGTGCTGATATAGATTTTGAGAAAAGAGATGGGGTTGAACAGAGTGTTTTAGAATATCTTGTAAATACCCCCAAAACATCGGAAGATATCTATAGTCTGATCGATATCATATCGAAAAAAAGTAAAAACCTTGATGAGCCAAATGAACTAGGTGAACCTCTTGTTCATGTTGCTTTAAAGAATCAGGATGAGAGATCGATTACAATATTATTAGCAAATGGAGCGAGTCCTAATGTTCAAGATAGTGATGGAAATACATTGCTAATGAGTTCTATTTATAGAAGGAAGGAAGATTTGGTTAGTAACATATTTGATAATTACAATCCGGATCTTTCTGTACAAAACAAAGAAGGACTGAATGCGCTTCATATGGTGGTACGATATGATTATTCTCCTGGACTTTTAAAGAGAGTTTTGGATGGAGGGGTAGATTTAAATGCTCAAGATAGACAAGGAAGAACTCCTTTGCATATTGCTATAAATCAAATGGATGAAGGTAGTATAAAATGCGCAAAAGAACTAATAAAAAGTGGTGCAAGAATAGATATTCCGGGTGAAGAAGGAAGGACTCTATTTCATGGGATTTGTCAAAAACAAGCAATGTTTGAAATAGCAGCAAAAGCAGTAAATGATAACATAAGTCTTAATCTTCAAGATGCTTACGGAGAGACCCCATTTTTATCAGCTATTAAAACGAGGAATTATGATCTTGCAAAAATGATGATAGAGAAAGATCCGTCTGTCTTGCAACATCGTACCAATGAAAATGAGAATGTTATAGATTTTATATGTAGGAAAGTGGATTTGAAAGAAATAGATATTTCGATGGTTGAATTTTGCATTGATAGAGGCGCTGATCTAAAAACTGCAACTAATCTAGAAAAACTTTTATACTATAGAAGATATGATTTAGCAGAATCTGTTTTGGATAAGTTAGATAAATTCGAATATAAAAGTGGTTTTGAAGATTCTCTGGAAGAGCTAATAAAAAATGGGAAATATAGTTTGGCTGCAAAGTTATTAGAGAAAACAACTAATAATGATATTACTTTGGATCGGACTGCAAAGTTATTTGAGGAAAGAATAACAGACAATAATTTTGCGAAAATGTTACTTTTAAAAGTAGATTTGAGGTTAGGTAAAAACATTCTAGATAAAGCTTTTGAGAAAAATGCCAGTGAAGAGGTTCTTGAAGGAATAATAAACAAAATAGGTTTGGACAAATTTAATGAAAAAGAGAAGCAGGACATTTTGATGAAATCTCTTGATAAAG
>JAGOJE010000007.1:5170-13831 GCA_017995275.1 Rickettsiaceae bacterium
ATTCTAGATAAAGCTTTTGAGAAAAATGCCAGTGAAGAGGTTCTTGAAGGAATAATAAACAAAATAGGTTTGGACAAATTTAATGAAAAAGAGAAGCAGGACATTTTGATGAAATCTCTTGATAAAGAATATTATTCTTTATCAGAAAAGCTTCTTGAAAACGGTGCAGATAGTAGAATTGCTTTGCGGGATGTCTTGTCGGATCCTACTACAGAAACTATGGAGCGTAACTCTAATTTCTTAATAGAGCATTTGCCAGACGTAAATGAAGTAATAGACTACGGTAGTTTTCTTAGTTTGGCAGTACGTACTGGTAATAAAAATATAGTCCAATCATTGCTAAATAAAGGAGCGAATCCTAATTTAAAAATAGGTCGTCCACCTTTATTTTATGCTATTGATAGAGAAAATGTAGAAATGACTGAGATATTATTGAAAGCTAAAGCAGACCCAAATCAAGACAATGATGGTTTAGAAAATTTAGTTAAGAATAAATATGAAAGAATCGCTCAAGAAGAGCCTTATTTAGACAGGGTTCTAGATTACTATAACAAGAAAGAAGGAGGTAGTCGTCCTGTTAGTCCTACAGTAGATAATTCTTCTATAGGATATGATCCTTTTGGGGATATTGATTCAGAAGGAGGTAGTCGTCCTGTTAGTCCTACAGCAGATAATTCCTCTATAGGAGTAGTAGAGTTAAGCGATGCTGCTAAAATAGCTAAAATGCTTATAGATGCTGGTGCCAAAATGAGTGATATAGCCAAAAATATGGTAAAAAATGGTTATACAAGTGACCCTAGTTTATCTGCGGTTTTGAGTGAGGAAATCGCAAAGCAAGAGCAAAATAAATCTCTAGAAGAGAAGGCAAAAGATGCAACTGCTTATATTAGTAAGTATTTAAGTGAAGCTAAAACGCCTTCTCGCTCTCCTTCGCCAGGCGATAAAAAAGATGAGAGTCGAGGACGCAGTGATTCTTTTAAATAATCTCTGCTGATAGCTCTATATTGTCATATTTATCTGGGAGTGTTTTAAATTTTATTATTGGGATCTCGGCTGCGCTTCGCGCGCCTCTCATTGGTGATACTCGCCAAGGAGCTAAAGTAGATACTACCAAAAACCATACCTAATCCGCAAGTTCTAAACTATCCTTTTCAAGCTCTGTTATTTTATCGCGTAATGCTGCTGCTTTCTCAAAATCAAGATTAGCAGCGGATTTTAGCATTTCTTTTTTCAGCTCTTTTATGTAATTACTCAATTTTTTGCCATCATGCAATATATGAAGAACCGGGGTGCCTTTCTGGGTGGATTCTTTGCTAACCTTCTCAAATGTCCCAAGCTCATGGATTTTTCTATCTATAGTCCTTGGTATTATACCATTTTGCTCGTTATATTGTTGCTGAATTTTTCGTCTTCTTTCCGTTTCAGATAAAGCTTTTTCCATAGATCTTGTCATATTATCAGCATATAAAATCACTCGCCCTTCCGAATTCCTTGCAGCTCGTCCTATTGTTTGGATCAGTGCCACTTCGGATCTTAAGAACCCTTCTTTATCTGCATCTAAAATAGCAATTAAACTACATTCTGGAATGTCTAGGCCTTCACGTAATAGATTTATTCCTACTAGGATGTCAATTGTTCCTTTTCTTAAATCTCTAATGATTTCTACTCTTTCTAAAGTGTGAATCTCTGAATGAAGATAACTCACTTTATAACCAAGCTCTTGTAGATAATTTGTAAGATCCTCTGCCATTTTTTTGGTAAGAGTTGTAACCATTACCCTATGCCCACGTTCTATGGTATTACGTGCTTCGGATATAAGGTCTTCAACCTGGTAAGTGGCTGGTTTTACTATGCATATTGGATCTAATAGTCCTGTTGGCCTTATTATTTGCTCAACTACGACTCCTTTTGTTTTTTCTATTTCGAAATCAGAAGGAGTGGCAGAAACAAATATAGTTTGAGGCCTAAAGTCCTCCCATTCCTGAAATGTAAGAGGTCTGTTATCTAGGGCTGCTGGTAAGCGAAAGCCATATTCTACAAGATTAGTTTTTCTGGCTTTGTCTCCATTATACATTGCTCTGATTTGTGGTATGGTAACATGGCTTTCATCAACAAAGAGTAGAGCATCTTTCGGTATATATTGAAAAAGTGTAGGTGGAGGAAATCCAGCTGCCGTACCAGTTAGATATCTAGAGTAATTTTCTATTCCTTTGCATGAACCCGTCTCCATAAGCATTTCTATATCATATTGAACTCTTTGCTCTATTCGCTGTGCTTCTACTAATTTTCCTATAGATTGAAAATGATTTATTTGATGGCGCAGATCTTCCTGGATTTGTGGTATAACAGAATCTATTACAGATTTTGGCGTCACATAGTGAGAATTTGCATATATTACAGCTTTGCTTAAATGCCCAATTTTATCTCCTGTTAGTGGGTCAAATTCTATGATAGACTCTAGTTCATCTCCGAAAAAAGATAACCTCCATGCTTTGCTGCTATAGTGAGATGGGAAGATGTCTATATTTTCTCCTTTAACTCTGAATCTGCCACGATCAAAATTTATGTCGTTGCGCTCATATTGTAATGATACAAGATTATCTAGCAAATCCTTTCTTCTGTAGTTTTTTCCCTTTTCTACAGCAAGAGTCATAGAGGAATATAATTCTGGAGAACCTAGGCCATATATACAAGAGACAGAAGACACGACTATAACATCCCTCCTTTCAAGTAGAGACCTTGTAGCTGAATGTCGCATTAGGTCTATTTGCTCGTTTATAGAGGAATCCTTCTCTATGAAAGTATCTGTCCTTGGTATATATGCTTCTGGTTGGTAGTAATCATAATAGGAGACAAAATATTCTACCGCATTTCCTGGAAATAATTCCTTCATTTCTGAATATATTTGTGCAGCTAAGGTCTTGTTATGCGCCATTATTATGCTAGGCCTTTTGGTGCGTTCTATAATATTTGCCATAGTGAAGGTTTTTCCAGATCCTGTTATTCCTAAAAGAACCTGGTTTCTTGCTCCTTCTTCAAGGCCACAAATAAGGGAGTTTATTGCATTTGGCTGATCGCCAGCTGGAATGAATTTTGAAGCGATTTTGAATTGTTGCATTTTTTTGCTATCTCTATCTAGCATTGTAGCCTAATAAAGATATACCGCCTTTTTAACTAAACATCAAGAAATCAAGCAGACATACGTCTGGATTTTCTTTTGCCATTTCTTTTGTAAGTAGGAGCTTTGGCTTTTGCGAGTTGTATCTTTGCCTTTGTAGGATGTTTTATTACTGTTGCTGTTTGTACTCCAAGGTGCTTATCTAACAATGCTACCATTTTAAGATCACGCTCCTTACCGCTTCTTCCGCCAGTAACAACTCCAACTATATTTTTACCATCTTTAGATGCCGTTGTAATTAGGTTAAAGCCAGCTGGATTTGTAAAACCAGTTTTTAGGCCATCTGCCCATTTGTAATCCCTTGCAACACGATTATGTGTGTAATATGTATGCCCGCGGAATGTAAAGCTATTTTCTGCAAAAAGATGATAATATTCTGGGAAGTCTCTCTTTAAAGCCATAGCAAGTTTAGCAAGATCTATAGCAGTTGTTTTTTGTTCTGGGTCATGCCAGCCAGAAGCGTTACGGAATGTGGTGCTTTTCATTCCAAGATCGTGAGCCCTTTTAGTCATCAGTTTTGCAAATTTGCTTTCTGATGATCCAGAAATAGATTCCGCGAGGGTTACTGCAGAATCATTTGCAGATTTGATGATCAAAGACATAACTGCATCACGCACAGATAGGGTTTCGCCTGGTTTTAACCCAAGTTTGGATGGTCTCATAGAGGCGGCATGGCTTGACACTTTTATGTTTTTATCAAATGAGAGTTTGCCATTTTTGATCGCTTCGAATGTTAGATAAAGCGTCATAACCTTTGTAAGCGATGCTGGATATATACGTAAATCTGCGTTTTCAGCATGTAGGACCTTCCCTTGGTTTATATCCACAACCAAACTAGTTTGTGGGGGGAGGGATATAGAAGATACAGTGTGTTTTGTTGATTTTTTTTTAGACTTTTTTGTTGCGGCATTAGCCTCAACAGATATCATGCTCAATATAGAAAGAAGAATCAATATCAGTCTAAAAAAATGCCTCATAATATAAATCCTAAAGGTTGTAATAGCTATGCATATAGTAACATAGGGTTAGTCAGTATATACAGGCTTTTTTTTCATTTCAAGGTTTAATATCCTAAAAAGGTAATTTTTATGAGGCTTTTATGTCACATTTACGCGTCGCTATGGATCATCTCTCCAATGATTTTAGTGAGTTCTTCCTCAGATCCGTATTTAAATGTATAGGCTTGTTCTTCGGTTAGAGTTTTGAATTCTGCTTTATTTTCTTGTTTGAGATTCGTATGTTTGATATGTTTTGTTTCTGGATCATCAAAAAAGATCATGAATTTATATTTTTTATCACCGGATGTATAGTAAGTGAAAACCTTTTTAGAATAAAAGGCTTTATCATCACTATTTATTTTTAACTTTGCTTCTTTGTTTGCATATATTTTCATTCCATTAATTCCTTTTGATTTAGCTGGTATAAAAGATATCTTGTTAAATTTACTATCGCTATTTAATGGTTGTGAAAGTCTAGCTTCTGATATTCTGAAAAATCCCTTTCCATTTCCTATTTCATAGACCCCATTTGCGAATTCCTGAGTTTTTTCTTCTGCTTGATTTTCGCTTAACAACTCTTTCTGGCTTTTATATAATTCATGGATGAGTTTTTGGTTAAATGAAAAAATATCAACTGCTGTTTCAATGTCATATTTTTCTAAAACTATCTTTGCAAAACTTGGGTATAAGTATTCGTTTTGCTTGCACAGAAGTTTTATTTCCTCGTAGGTATCGAGTTCAGTATCTAATAATGATCTAAATTTTTCTATTTTTTCTTTGGTCATGATATTCCTTGTATATTTTATATTTATGAGGCTACAAGATATACTCGGGCTTTTTTAATTTCAACCATTAATTTTATTAGATATCGCCGATAATATCCTGATGGTGGCCAATTATATTCATAAACTCTGGTTCAGATCCGTATTTAAATGTATAGGCTTGTTCTTCGGTTAGTTCTTGAAAATGTTTATTACTTAAATTTGATCCTTGTTTGTGAGTTGCATATTTATTGAAAAATATCATCATTTCTCCTTTGCAAGTAAAGATTTCTTCTGAATATGGAGCTTTGTCTGAGCCACTTAGTTTTAATTTTGCGGTGTTGTTAGGATATATTTTTATCCCATTTTCTCCTTTAGAAGATGTCTTTATAAACTCTATTTTGGATAATTTTTCTCCGGCTGCCCCTATCATTTCAGCAAGATTTTCTGCTATTCTGAAAAAAGCATCGCCGAATTTAGAAATTATTTTAAAAACACCTTCTGCTAGATTTTGATTTGGAGCTTCTCCCTTGGATTCTTCATTGTGCATATTAGCTTTTTTAGATTCAAAAAACTTCTGAAGGAGTTTTTGATTATAAGAAAAAACATCAGGAACTAATGGGTTATCTGATTCTTTTAAAGCGCTTGTAAGACAATAAGAATGAAGATCTGGGTTCTGATCTAGCAGTTCATTGATTTTGTCTATAATGAACTCACGTGGTGTTTTTATGTAGCGAAGTAGAAGAGAGTCAAATTTGTTTTTAAATATTTCTTCTTCTGAAAGTTGTAAACTTGGAGACTTAATCGCTGTTTCATTTAATGCGATAACTTGATCTATAGCTTTTTCAATAGCCTCTTTCCTTGCTTCTTTTTCAAAGGATCGCTCCAGATCTTCTTTTGATTCTATTTCCGATGGCTTTATTATTTCTTGAGGTTTTGGTGTGGAAAGTATTTCTAGTCGCGTAAGTAAGTAAATTTCAACTACTGTGTATATTTTTTTTATATAAGTAGTTTGATCATATTCGGATGGAAGTGAATAATTTTCCTCACTTCTGAAGGAATATTTTGATAATATTTCGCGAGTGAGCATTCCATGGTCTAATAACAAAGCAGCAGTTTTGGAGGCTAATTTAAAATCGTGTATACCTACAACCATGGAGAGTATATCTATTGTTTCTATATTTGGGGCTTCTCCGCTCATCATGATCAAATCATTTGGAGCTTGTGGTTTTAAAGAGATATTGAGATTTATATCATGATTCTCTAATAGGTGTTTTATAATCTTAAAAACATTTGAGTTACCTTCTTTTTGTAGCTCTTTTATGAATTGTGCTGTTATATTGTGTTGAATGAATTCTCTGTTTAAGTTAATACCACATCCGATTAGGAATTCTAGTATGTCTATTGCTCCCGCTAAATCAGTTCTAGCTATTTTGGCAATGTAGGTTGTCATATCTTCGGCAGCAACAAAATTTGGCCCCATGTCCAATCTAAGTGTTTCGATAGCATTTGTAAGATTTTGTTTGTCAAATAGAGTAGGGTTTTTAGATAAAGTATCAAAAAAAGCATAAGAAGTGGTGTTATTTATAATTTGTTCAATTCCCATGCCAGGGATTTCTGGTATGACATTTTCTGATAGTTTATCTATGGTCGATCTATGTAGCCCTTCTGTTTCAAGCACAAATTTATTGTTTATTAATTCAATAACCTTTGCATTATATGAAACTAGTGGCTTGCTTGCTAATGGAGTAACCGTAGAATCGAGCTCATTAAAAATTTTTCGATGAATCTCTATTATCATCTTATTTATTTCTTCTTCGTTTTTTTCAAAAGTCGTTTTTTTATTTAGAAGTGATTTTATAGAGTCTTTGAATTTTTCTTGTAATGCATTATTAAAATTATTTTTCTTTTCGCAAAAAAGAGACGTTAATCTTAGAAGTTCTTTTGAAACGTTTTCGGTTAATATTTCAGAATCTTTTAATTTTAATTGTTCTAGATATGTTGTAAAATTTGTTTTAAATGAGTGGCTTAATTCTTTCTTCCTAATTTTCGCCTGAAGAAACTCTCTACATATACCTCCTGTTTCGGTTGCTAATGCTATAGAATCCGGATAATCTATTGTTACAACTGTAGGGGCTTTGGGGGCTGGTGGTCTCTTTTTATTCTTTGGCATTTCTTTATTATATAAAAATTAAATAGTTTAAAAAAATAAACCACTTTTTAAATAAAATCAATGGATATTTTTTATCTTCTTTCATATTACTGTGGCGATTTTACAAAAATCAAAATTAAAAGCCTAATAAAAGCGCGCATTTGACTCTTATTAGTTCATTAAGAGTTGCCTTTCAATATATAATACTTCTATTACCAATTGAAACGGAGCGCTTATATGTATGTAAAAAATCAAACTTTTGATGAAATAGATATTGGGGAAATGGCTTCCCTTTCTCATGTGGTTACAAGGCAAGACATTAAGCTTTTTGCTACTATGTCTGGAGATGTGAATCCATCACATCTTGATGATGAATATGCAAAAGGCAGTCATTTTCATAAAATAGTCGCTCATGGCATGTGGGGTGGGGCGATGATCTCTACTATAATTGGGACAAAGCTTCCAGGAGCTGGTTCTCGTTACATATCGCAAAATCTAGAATTTAAAGATCCAATATTGGTAGGTGATACAGTCACTCTTTCTGTTAAGGTGATTAAGAAGCATAAAGAAGGAAATGTAGTGGAGCTGGAATGCAACGGTGTGAATCAAAATGGTAAATGTGTTTTATCAGGAATTGCTCGTGTTGAAGCCCCTAGTGAAAGGATTTCGCGCAAGGCTATAGACCTTCCAAAGATCACATTTGAGGAGAATACTGATTGGTTCTACAAGAAGTTACTTTCTATGATTAAGAAGAAGAATCTTCCGCCTATGCCTACTGCAGTTGTTCAGCCTATAGATGATAATTCTCTTGGTGGAGTTATTGCTTCTGTAGAGGATAATTTGATTGAGCCTATATTGATAGGTTCTGGGAAGAAAATTCGTAAAGTTGCTGAAGAGAATAATTATGATATTTCACAGTTTAAAATAATAGAAACTGTAGATGATGTGGAAGCTGCTATTCTTGCGGCGGAAATGGCTCGTGATAATAAAGTATTATCAATAATGAAAGGGAAAATTCATACTAATGATTTTATGAGTCCAATAGTTGCTAGAGAAAATGGGCTTAGAACAGAGCGGCGTATGAGTCACGTTCTTGCGGTATGTATGCCTAATTATCATAAAATATTATTTGTTTCTGACGCCGCGGTTAATATAGCACCTAATTTGGCAACAAAGAAAGATATCGTCCAAAATTCTATAGATCTATATACAAGACTAGAACTTGGTGTTCCAAAGGTGGCAGTTTTATCTGCTGTTGAAACTGTAGATGAGCAAATAGCTTCAACTCTTGATGCGACAGCTCTTTGTAAAATGGCTGAAAGAGGGCAGATAGTTGGAGGGATACTGGATGGTCCTTTAGCTTTTGATAATGCAGTTTCAAAAGAGGCCGCATTGATTAAAGGAATAGTTTCAGATGTTGCTGGTGATGCTGATATATTAATTGCACCGGATCTAGAGTCTGGCAATTTTATCTATAAACAGATGATTTGCTTTTCTGATGTTGATGCCGCTGGAATAGTACTAGGTGCGAAGGTTCCAATAATTTTAACAAGCAGAGCTGAAAAGCCTGGT
>JAGOJE010000008.1 GCA_017995275.1 Rickettsiaceae bacterium
AAATGCTGATAAAGCTAAAGCAGAGAAAGTAATTTTTATAGGAAGTGAAGAAGTCTCCAGCGGAATCTATAAGGTTAAAGATATGGATAGCGGAACAGAAGAAGCAATTAGGAAAGACCAGATTAAATAGAGAACCTATAATCACATGACACTAAAATATATAAAATATACAATAGCAATTTTACTAGTGATAGTCACTCTTGCGTTATCTTATATAGCCATTTGGGCAAAATTTGTAAGAGAATATGATATATCAACTTACACACCTTTTAGAACCACAAAACACAGAAATTGGCTAATATCATTTGCTGGTGGAGAAGTGCATGAATCAAATCAAAATTACCTACATTCTGCTTCTATAAATAGAGGGTTCAAAGTAATAATCGATTATGGAATAAATGATGTAGATAAAACATATATCAAAAAACATAAGGAAATATTTTCTCAAAAACGCGGAAGTGGTTATTGGCTATGGAAACCATATATAATAGATAAAACACTCACGATGATGAATTATGGGGATATATTATTTTACGTTGATTCTGGAGTTGTAATATTAGAAAACACAGACTTCTTCACAGACAAGATGGATGAAGATAAATCTGATATTTTGCTATTCAAAAGTTTTCACAAAAACAGACGCTTCACTAAACGTGATACATATAGCATGATGGGAGCAGATGAGAAATATGCCCAGCACCCTCAATTTGGCGCGACTATCGTAATAGTAAGAAAAACAGATAGATCTATCAAATTCATAAAAGAATGGATGAGATATTGCGAAAATCCAAAGTTACTAACAGACGAGCCTAGTAAAAAAGAAGAATATCCTGACTTTATAGAACATAGACATGATCAATCCATACTTACTATGCTATATTATAAAGACCCAGCAAAGATAACAATTATGGATTATCACGCAAAAGGTATATGCGAAAAATTTTTCCATCACAGAAGGAGAACTCATTTTCCTATGCTTCTTATCAATAAATTAAAATTATTTATTGATACTTGCGACACAAAATCAATGATTGAAGCCTGTGGCGGGGGTGATGTTTGATTATATATATAGAAAATTTGAGGCAGAGTATCATCAGCTAAATCTATGGTATTTTGTATCCTTTCTTCTTGGAGTAATAACTTATTTCAGCATTAGCTACGAACCAAGCGCGAGATATGTAGTAGCAATTTGTGGATCATCGCTAGCTACTTTATATTTTAAGAAATTTGGATTTCTTGGCACGTTTTTATCTATAATTATAATCTCATTTTGTTTTGGCATTGGAATATCAAAATACCGAACATTATCGATAAAGGCTGAATCAATTAACCATTCTTTCACAACAACAGTAGAGGGGAGAATTTTAGCAATAAAACCATCTACAACTGGCTGGCAGATAGTGCTATCTGATGTTTTTTTACCAAAAAAGCGCAGGCCTTTACTGGCAAATATAAGGTTAAATGTGAAAGATGATTATTTCAGAGATTTAATGACTGGAGATAGAATAAGCGTCCTTACTTTTCTAAACCCTATACCCCCTAGTATTTTACCTGGTGGATATGATTTTGCTTTATATAATTATTTCTCATCTATTGGCGCTGCTGGATACAGCCTTAGCAAACCTGAAATAGTTGCAAAAAGTCAAAGAAGCAACCTCTCACAAAAGATACAGACTTTACGTCATAAAATATATGACCGTTTAATTTCTGTAATGGGAAATGACGCAGGCAATTTTTCCGCAGCAATTATGATTGGTGAGTCAAAAGGGCTTGCCAGAAAAATAATGCAAAATATAAGATACGCAGGAATATCACACATATTATGTGTATCAGGCCTTCATTTATCTCTAGTTGCTAGCCTTTTATTCATATCCTCAAGATTCCTTCTTAATTTATCTAATTTTATGGCTTTTCGCACTGATATAAAAATGATATCAGCAATCATTTCATTAATAGGAAGCTTTTTGTACCTGATGCTCTCCGGAATGCAAATAGCAGCTACTAGAGCTTTTATAATGACAAGCATATTCATTTTATCTGTAATAATTGGCAGAACTCCCTACCCATTACGTTCCATAGCAATAGCCGCCGCTATAATAATCTCAATAAATCCAGAATATGTTATGCATCCAAGCTTTCAGCTCTCTTTCGTTGCTGTGCTATCATTAATCACAGGATTTGAAATATATATGAAAAACAAACATGTTCTTGGAGATAGTAAAGGAATAATTGCCAGCATAAAAATCTACTTTTTTGCAAATATCTATTCCAGCCTTCTTGCTAGCCTTGCAACAACCCCTATTGTTATATATCACTTTTACATCTCATCTAATTATGCTGTATTATCTAATTTGCTTGCAGTGCCTGTGATGTCTTTTTTTATAATGCCTATTTCTATAATATCTTTAATATTAATGCCTTTTGGATTAGATTATTATCCTCTAAAATTACTTGAATATATAATAAGTATCATAATTAATTTTGGAGAATTTGTTGCTGACCTACCAGGAGCTATATGGTATTTTGGATATATAACGCCACTAAGCCTTCTTATATATATGATAGGTCTATTTTGGCTTACATTATGGCAGAAAAAATGGAGACATCTTGGCTGGATTTTAATAACCTGCTCTGTAGTAATGATGTTTAAATCCCCCAAACCAGATGTAATATTTGACCATCACAATAATATTTTGGGAATAAAAAACAAAGATGAAAAGCTAGAAATCTATGGGAAAAGAGTCTCCAAATTTACCCAACATTATTGGAGCAATTGGTTCGGACAAAAAGATGTAATATTAACACAGGAAGATATATCCCTAAGTAATAAAGAAATAAAGACTGATAGTGGCAAGACTATAGGAATCTTATTTGAAAAACTTAATTGCAAGTCAGATATTGTAATAAACACTACAGGATACAAAAGATGTAATAATTATTCCTTAAATAAACAAGATATAAAGGACAATGGAACGATGTTAATATTTTGCAATAAAAACGAGTGCCTTTTGCAGAAAGCAAATTCAGATAGATTCAAATTCTAGGTTGTAATAATATACAAAATACTATATATCCTTAACGTCAATCTACTTAAGGGATCCATATCATGTCAAAATTCATAGCAAAAAATTTAGAATATATTGAAATACTTCGCACAAAAATTGTAAGCGCGCCAGAATTGCGTGATACACTACAGAATGCTTTATATAATACGGAATCTACTACAAGATTATTAAATAACAAGCAAATAATAAGCATCATTGATTTTATAGAAAAAGCTGCGAACAATGTTGGCCAGGCAGATCAGGGTGGGATCACTGCAAGATTCATAGCACTAACACGTGGATTAGAAAGATCTTTGGCTGGTTATATAACTCATATAGTAATAAGTGAGTATTTCAACAAATTCACCATAAATCAAAGATTTGCCATAGAGGAACTCCTAGTAGCAAATAATTTCACAAGAAGCATACTTAACTATGAAAACCCAGCTACAGAAACTAGAATAGCTGATATGCTCCTGGCGACTGCGACGAGGGCTTTAACTGAAAGCGACAATCCACACAAAATTATTATATTTAATGAGATTCTAAAATCTTGTGGGAATGTTAACCTAAAAAATGAAGATGGAGAAACAGCACTTTCTATAGCTGTGAAACAAAATATTCCATCACTAGTGAATGATCTTTTTAATGCCGGAGCAAGCCTTAAAGATATAAATTCCCCCCTTGCATTTCCACTCATAAAAAATATTTTATCTAAAGTTATACTACTAAAAAAATCAGACCTACCACAAATAATTGATGAAATATATATTGCTAACGGATTACAAATGCCAGCGTCCGCTTCTAGCGACTTACAAGGTGCATTTGTATCTCTATTAAATTCTGGAAAGCTGATAACGCACCCACGCGAATCTGACGGATATTCTCTCAACAATGAAAATATTTTGAAAATACTAAAAATGCTTGTAATTTATGGATTTAATATCAACAACACTAAAGATTCAGCATTCACAACCTCCCTCACATTTGATAAGGAAATAAACAGTAACCAAATAATTAAAAACACATGGCTAACTGAAAGGATAATGCAATTAAATGGATTCGACATAAATACCCTTAATCCAATTGGGCAACCATATTCCTTCTTCGCATTAAAATCGGACATAGATATAGCTCTAAAAGTTCTAGCAATGCCTAATTTTGACCACACAATAGTAGATGATTTTGGAAATGGAATTCTACATATATGTGCTATAGTTTTAGAAAACGTTGAAGATGTAAAGAAAATCGTACCAAAACTTTTAGAAAAAGGATGCGATATAAACTTACAAAATAATTCCGGAAAAACTCCAGTTTTTGTAGCTATAGAAAATAATAATCCTGATATTGCGCTATATATGGCAGAATTATATGAGCCAAATCTAATAATAGACTCTATAGGAAATACATTGTTACATGTAGTCAGTTTGATTGGTATCGACGCAATTGATAAAACACTTCCAAGGCTTATAAAAAAAGGATATGACATAAACTTAAAAAACAATCAAAATGACTCCCCAATGTCTATTGCATTACTTCACAAAAAGATTGATGAGTCATTACGACTTATAGAATTATTTGAATCTAATGACACAGCTGATAACTTCAGAAAAGTCTTTGAAGATAAGAATGCAGAAGGAAATACATTATTGCATATTAGCGCCATTTTGTCAGTAGAAGAAGCAAAGAAAATCGTACCAAAACTTTTAGAAAAAGGATGCGATATAAATGCATTAAATAATGAAAATCTATCACCTATCCTTCTAGCATTAAAAGTTGGGAATTTTGATATTTCTCTATATTTAGCAACTTTATGCGATCCAGATGCTACAGTGGACAATGATGGAAGTACTTTAATGCATATTAGTGTGCTTTTAAATGAAACAGAAAAAGCAAAAGAGATAATTCCAAAACTTCTAGAAATGGGGTATGACATCAATGCTCAAAATTTGTATGGAGATTCTCCATTTTTTCTCGCTGTAATGAATGGAAAACTAGAATTAGCAAGATATTTGATTGACGAATGCGGCGCTGATGCGAAGATTAAAAAACATGATGGCACCTCAGCCGCACACTTCGCTGCCGCGCTTGGAAATATGGAAATGCTAGAGCTTCTAAATAAGCATAATGTACCACTAAATGAACCAATATCATATATTAACACAGCGACACCATTCCAACTTGCTTTAAGTAATGATCACAAAGCAGTCGCAACTTTCTTGGCAAATACATTGGGAATAGATAACCTCCTGAGTGACGGTGGCGTTAGTAGTGAAATTGCAGATCAACTCATGACTCTTGGAATGAATACTGAAGGTCACAGCGAAATTCAATAAATATGTTGATTAGTGGGCTATTTCATTCATAGCATTGCATATAGCAAATTGGTATGGTATATCTTTTTATCTGTATTGCATAAAAACTAGAGCCCATATGGAAGATGTAGATTTCCACGAAATAGATCATGAAAAAGCAAATTATAACGTAAATGTACGTATGATAGCCTTTGTGTTTGTGATAACCGTTCTTACACTTGTGGCTATATTTTTCATAATGACCTACACAAAGCAGAAGCAAAATATCGTAGATGATATGCATGTAGAATGGGAGAGGTTAGAAACATTCTGCCAGGAACAAATAGATCACACAGATTACATATTAAATATGCTTGCTATTCAGATCAAAAAAAATCCTAATGATCTGCACTATGTGAAGAATATTTTTGAGGATTTCATAAATAGGCAGGAAGTTCAAGAAGTATTCGATATAGATGAATGTTTCTGGTTCAATAATGTGCTTAATATGAAGGTAAGAAGCACTGCGCGAAATAATAAATATATTTCCTACTTTGATGGTAGCAAGATAGAGTTTCCAGAAAAAGTATCATACGGACTTAGTAAAAATAACAAGACAATCCATGCAACTATTGGGATAAAAGATTCTTTAAATAAATATATAGGCTCCGTAGTTGTCGATTTTGATCTACTAACTTTCTCTCAACGCCTTGAATATAGAAAAAAACATGAATATACAAATTTCGCTCTAATAGCTGATGGATATAAAGTCATAGTACAATCTAATCCAGCAATGGAAGAAATAGGGTTAAAAAAGGGCGAAATAACAAACCACACACTCAAAGAAATAATGTCTAGAATTGGATTCTCAGAAGAAACCTCTAAGGAATTTTCGTATCTTGATATGGTAAGCGGTATAAATTACTACATAAAAAAAATGCCCAATCAACCTTTCATACTTCTTGTGAATATAGATCATAAGAAAATAAAGAAGGATATTTTCAACAAGGTTGTCATAAAATTCATGGAAATTTCTGTATTTGCCATGATATTCCTAATACTCATTATAGCAATTTACCAAAGGGAAAAATGGCTTAGGACAAAAGCAGAAAAAGCTTGCGAAATAGCTAATAGAGCAAGAGAAACAAAATCTGATTTTTTAGCATTTACAGCTCATGAAATAAGGTCCCCTCTTGGATTCATAGTAACAAGCTCCGAGGTTGTAAAAAAAGAATTACTTGGCCCTCTTCCCCCTGCTTATGCAGAATATATTGATGGTATATATAAAAACGCTAACTTGATACTTGAATTTATTACAGACATCTTAGATGAAACTCAGATAATGGAAGGTAATTTCCGCATTGTAAATGATGTAAGCTCCATAGAAGAAATAATAGAAAATGCTATAAAAATAAACACTTCGAGGCTCGAAGCAAAAGGCTCTAAATTCCAAGTGAATATAGCACAAAATTTGCCAAAATTAATATGCGACCCACGCAGAATTTTGCAAGTTATAAATAATCTAATAACCAATTCAATAAAATACTCCTTCCAGGAAACAATCATAACTATCTGCGCAAAAGTTGATGGCAAATGTTTAGTCGTTGAAGTGACTGACAAAGGAGTCGGAATGACAGATGATGATATAACTATTGCACTTAGAAAATATGGCACAGTACAAAAAAAGACATTCCATTTCGAATCTTATGATAAATCCTACGGCTTAGGTCTTGCTATAGTAAAAAAACTACTAGAAGCTCATGATGCAAAAATGGATATCACAAGCGAGGTGAATGTTGGAACCACAGTGAGAATCACTTTCCCAAAATACAAACTTGTGTATGGAAAGAAAATAGACAAAAACAAAAATCAAGATGGCAAGCAATAACTTATCTTACGTTTTCAATCTTTTAAAGAAGAAGCTATTAAAGCTACCACTAAGAATAGTGGCATTGATAACTATACTAAGCCTTTTTGGTATATTGGTGTTATATTCTGCAGCTGGCGCATCAATGACGCCTTGGGGGTATAAACAATTAGTGAATTTTTCTATATTCTTCCCAATGGCAATATTACTATCGATGATAAATCTGAATTTTATATTCAGATGGGCTTTCCTACCTTACATTATAGTTCTAGCAATGCTTATATTAGTTGAATTATTCGGCATAACAGCTATGGGGGGGAAAAGATGGATAGAAATAGCAGGACTGAGGCTACAGCCAGGAGAACCTGCAAAAATAGCCATTGTGTTGTTTTTAGCAAAATATTTTCATTCCATACCACCACAAAATGTAAATAAATTCAGTAGTTTAATTGTGCCAATCGTAGCAACTATTATTCCTGCTGCATTAATAATAAAGCAACCAGATCTTGGAACTGGGCTGCTTACATTAATGGTAGCATGTTCTATATTCTTTGCTGCAGGAATTGCTATTTGGAAATTTTGCGCAATTGGGATATCTGGAATAATAGCCATACCAATTTTATGGAATTTTTTATATGACTATCAAAAAAAACGCATAATGGTATTTTTAAATCCTGAGCTAGATCCACTAGGCTCTGGGTATAACATCATACAATCTAAAATAGCTATAGGATCTGGTGGAATATTTGGAAAAGGCATAGCTATGGGGACTCAAAGTCACCTCGAATTTTTACCGGAGCATCAAACAGATTTTATATTTGCAACATTAACAGAAGACCTAGGTTTTATTGGTGGTTTTACATTACTAATATTGTATTTCCTTCTCCTTGCATCATCTATATCAGTAGCTATTAACGCAAGAAATGTTTTCTCAAAACTTCTAGTAATTGGAATATCTGCAATTTTCTTCTTCCATACATTCATCAATATATCTATGGTTATGGGATTAGTACCCGTTGTTGGTATTCCATTACCATTTATCTCATATGGAGGAACAATGATGGCATCTATGCTATGTGGATTTGGCCTCGTTATGAATGTGCATATGAATCAAAATAAATTATGGAAATAAGATGAGAAATATATTAGTAAAGACTCTTTTATATTCCACAATATTAATTTTATCAATATTTCCATCATCTCTTATAAGAGTTGGAATCAGCTCAGAAATTTTACCAATTCCGGAATTACTCTTTCTGTATTTTTTGATAATAAATTACGACTTATATGCTATTCAAATTTTCTTATATGGAATATTTATAGATGAATCCACAGGATTACCGTTAGGATTAACATCCAGCCTATTAATTATATCTTATTATATTATCTACAAACTAAAGCCTCATATATTATCCAAAGGAAGAATGCTGGAAATACTAACCTTCTTTCCTATATGCGTGATCTATTCAATAGCAAAATACTGCATAATAAAATTATGTTTGAGTACTGATCTTGATATAATAAAAATTACACTACAATCCCTAATTACGATATTATTTTACCCATCTATAAAATTCCTTCTTGGTAAAATTCTGGAGATGACTGATCAAAATGCTAAATAAAGAATCTCTACATAATCAACTAATAACACGGAGAGCATTCGTACTTGGAGCATCAGGAACTGGAATGCTTTCCTTGCTTGCTATGAGAATGTTTTACATGCAAGCAATAAAATCCGATGATTATAGAATCTTGTCTGACCAGAATAGAATTAGCCCAATAATGATACATCCACTGCGGGGTAACATATTCGACTGCAAAAACCGCTTAATCGCTGGGAATAGACGCTCCTTTTGCCTAATTCTAGACAAGAACGAAAACAAAAATTATAAAACATCCTTAGATTTTTTATTTGAAATCTTAAGCCTTACAGAAAGTCAGAAAAATCTGATCCATAAAAAAATCGCTAAACAAGGCCTTAAAACACCTCTTAATATAATGGATGATATTTCATGGGAGCAACTTACTATAGTCGAGGAAAATATAGCAAAACTTCCTGGAATATATGTAGAAATAAAAGAAGTACGCGAGTACAAATATGATGAAACCTTAGCTCATATAGTTGGATATACTGGAATATTAAACGAAAAGGAAAAAAGAGAACTTGGCATAAACAATGTTGGTAATTTTTTACTTGGAAAAAACGGCCTAGAGAAATATTACGAATCAACGTTACGAGGAAATTTTGGCGTAAAAAAGATGGAAGTAAATGCAAGTGGCAGCTACGTAAGAGAGCTATCTACAAAAGAAAGTGAGCAAGGTAGTAACCTTCTAATAAACATAGATGCGCAGCTTCAAGAAAGCATATATAAAATGTTGCCAAGCACAGGAGCTTCTGCAATAGTTATGGATATAAACAATGGTAAGATATTATCAGCTGCATCATCGCCATCATTTAATCCGAATAATTTTTGCGGTGGAATAAGCCAAGATTATTGGAAAAAATTAAATGACAGCCCTTATAACCCACTACTCAATAGAATATCACAAGGCACATATCCTCCAGGCTCTGTATTCAAATTAATAACAGTACTTGCTGCCCTCATAGAAGGTATAGACCCATCGATGATAGTAAATTGCACAGGGGGAGCCTCTGCTCTTGGCAATAACCATTATAGATGCTGGCATACTGCTGGCCATGGAAAGCTTGATATGAAAGCAGCGATAGAACATTCTTGCAATAGCTATATGTATAAAATTGTCAAAATGATTGGTGGTGAGAGGATATTGTCTTTAGCAAGAAAACTTGGTTTTGGCACCGCAACAGGCATAGACCTTCCATCTGAAAGTAGCGGATTTGTACCGCATGAAGAATGGAAAAAAAGACGCTACAAAACAGAATGGACTCTAGGAGATAGCCTTAACATATCAATAGGGCAAGGAGCCCTGCTTGTTACAACAGCCCAACTTGCAAGACTAGCCACAATAATAGCAAGCAAAGGAAAACTTTGCACCCCAAAAATAGTTGGCACCAGCAAAATTGTTGATCTTGGAATAGATGAGAGGCATTTTGAATTTTTACAATCAGCTATGTATGATGTTGTAAATAGAGAGGGAGGAACGGCTTATTCTAAAAGAGTGCTAGACCCAGCGTGGTTAATGGCTGGAAAAACTGGAACATCGCAAGTACAAGCAAAAAGAGGCCAAACAGATTTGAATAATGTATCATTTGCTGGCAGAAACCATGCTCTATTCTTAGGATTCGCCCCCGCCAACAAACCTCTTTATTCTGTAGTAGTAGTTGTAGACCATGGAGGAGGCGGCGGAAGTGCAGCCGCCCCAATAGCACGAGATATAGTCATAGAATTATCAAAAATTTGAGTCCTTCTAAAAAAGCTTGCAGAAATTAGCAGAAAAAGTTACACTTATACAAATTCAACTTTCAAAACCGAATTTGTATGAAAAAAATAGAACGTGTAGATTTTAAAAAACAACTAACAGAATCTCTAGAATATTTTCCAATTACAGCCCTGATTGGCCCTCGCCAATGTGGCAAATCGACCCTCGCGCGTGAGGTAATAGAGCATTATTCAAAGAAACATTTTTTTGATATGGAAGATATAACAGATTTCTACCGTATGCAGAATATGAAACTCACACTTGACCCGCTAGATGGAGTAATAGTAATAGATGAAATTCAACGCAAAACCGAATTATTCCCTTATTTAAGAGTTTTGGCAGATAATTTTCCAGATCGTAGATATCTTATTCTCGGAAGCGCATCGCGCGACCTTATAGAAAAATCATCAGAGACCCTTGCAGGCAGAATAAATTACATAGAGTTACACCCATTTTCTGCAAATGAAGTTGGAGATATGAATACATTGTTAAATCGCGGTGGATTTCCAAGATCATTCCTTGCACCTAGCGATAAAATAAGCATGCAATGGAGGAAAAATTATATACAGAGCTATTTGGAGAGGGATCTTCCAGCACTTGGAATAAAACTCCCCACGAGTGAATTATACAGATTTTGGATGATGCTTGCACATTATCATGGCAAAATAATAAATTACTCAGAAATAGGAGCCTCACTTGGAATATCCGATACTACAGTAAGGCGTTATATTGCATTAATGGAAGATACATTTCTGATACGATGTTTAAAGCCCTGGAGGGAGAATATAGCCAAAAGGCAAACTAAATCGCCTAAATTATATATTCGAGATACAGGAATTTTATGTGCTTTGCTTGGCATATCCTATGCAGAAATACATTTAAGCCCTAAAATTGGGTATATATGGGAAGGTTTTGCTATAGAAGAAATTATAAAACATAATAACTACAGAGATGAAGAATGTTATTTTTGGGAAATCCAGTCACAAGCAGAAGTTGATCTAGTGATTGTAAGTGGGGAGAAAAAAGAATGTTTCGAAATCAAATATTCTGATCATCCTCATATGACAAAATCCATACATAAAACATTTGAGCATATGCATATAGAAGAATTAAAAGTAATCACACCACTAAAAGGCAACTATAAGATAGCAGAAAATGTTACTGTACTAGGTCTAGAAGATTATATAAGAAAACCAAATTGAATATTGGCCAAAGAGGGGCTCTAAAGCGCCCCAATAGCACGAGATATAGTCATAGAATTATCAAAAATTTGAAGATATCCATACAACAAACCATGACTATCCTATGAATTTAGTAATGACTACGATACACATATGATTAGTCAATCAATTCTCCCCCAGATCACCCAAGAGAAACTTTCCTAGTGCAGCGATTTCTTTCATATTTTGATTAAACCAATCATGATAATTACCATTATCAATTGGATGAAAACAAAATGCCTTAACTACTAAATCATTAGAATTAGGATTGGAATTTGGATTAGATGGTAGAGCTGTGAAAGGATATTGCTCAATAGTCATAACAGATTGCGTTTCGGAACATAAAAATGTTATATATTTATCCAAGGAAAAGGTTTTTTCGCAAGGACGCTTCCCCTTCTCATGAGCTTCAATAGCTTGCTCGAAAAAATCTGTGAGCGACATAACAATCCTCCAATTGTGTATTTAAAATTGCGAATACTACACTACTTTTACAAAAGGTCAACTAAATATTTACTATTAGCGAAAGGCGTCCAACTGACTTCTCATTTCTGTATATTAGTAGTAGTTGTAGACCATGGAGGAGGCGGCGAAAGTGCAGCCGCCCCAATAGCACGAGATATAGTTATAGAATTATCAGAAATTTGATAATTCTTCACAATGAAACTCAGTTTGGCCAGATAAAATCGAACAAAAATCCTCGTGAGAAATATAATGTTTCTCGATTGGTTGGTGACTATTTATAATATACCTACCAGCTTCATGGTTTAAAAAACAACCAAATATATATATCAAATTCTCGAAATCTTTATCCACTAAACATTCATTTGAATAATAGGCTTTATCAGAGCCATCAACTTTAAGCCTTGTGCATCCATTTTTGTGAAGCTTTATACCATTCTCACCGGTAGAACTCCTTCCTACAAACCCTACGGACAGAAGCTTTGATTCCTCAATACAATGATTTTCTGGAAGTTTAAAAAAACATAGATTTTTAAAATTTTCAGAAGTGTGGATTTTATATATATTTTCACCTAATACATTATCTATAGCTTTTTCATTAGGATCACGCTCAGCATTTACTAATTCCTTCCTTCTCATGCAAAATTCATGCAATAATTGCTGTTTTCTTGCAAATATCTCACCGGCGTCTGATTGAGAGATGTTATTATGCAATGCAGCAGTAACAGAATAACCATGAAGTTCAGGATTCTCACTTAATAATTCATCAATCTGATTTACATAATCTTCGCGGTTCACCTCATCTTTAATGCATTTAAGAACAAGAAGATCTATCTTGCTTTTTAAAGACTCTTCTTGCGAAATATTTGAATTTTTAGATTCCCATTCTTTGAAGGCAGCATATTTTTCGATACACTTATCTACTGAAGAAACAGTAATGGACTCAGGTTCTTCTTCACTTTTTGCAATTGGAGTTTCATCTGAAGTTATCGAACTACTCTCTTTCTCTTCCTCTAGTACATTTTCAACAGAAACAGAAGCTATTTCCTTCTCTATCTGCTCTATCATGTATTCTTCAATTATATGCAAAATCTTAATTTCTTCCTCAACTGAAAGAGAGCCATTTATAACTATCACTTCATTTGGCGCAAAATATAAAAGATCCCCTCCTTTCCTTAACACAAACTCGATCAACTTTTTGTCCCCAAGCCCAAGTATGTTACATACAGGATTCGTAACTACATTCGAATCGGTAGCATCATAAACTTTTGTATTTAAATCAGCCCCACATTCATTTAACAAATAAGTTATTAATTCAACCTTTGTATTCAATGATATATTCTCTCCCATATTCGTAATAATTATTATGGCATTAGAGCTAAATACATTTCCATTAATTGGCAAACCAATATTAACAAAATAACTCAATATTTTTTTTGCACTCTCATAACTCCCCGACTCAAAAAGATTGCATACAGTCTCAATTACAACGCGCGCTCCACTGTACCTTCCACCGAGAATTTGAAAGTCT
>JAGOJE010000134.1 GCA_017995275.1 Rickettsiaceae bacterium
GGATAACGGAAAAGGAATAAGTGACGCTGAAAAGCTGCTTGTGTTTAAGCCATTTTTCCGTTCTGATAAATCTCGTAATTTGGATGATAACGCGAGCGTTGGCCTTGGTCTTACAATAACTAGGGAGATTATTTTTGGGCATAATGGTAATATAGTACTAGAAGATAGCCGGAGTCTTAATGGACTCATGGTAAAGATAATATTACCTGCTGCTAGGAGCTAATATGAAAAAATCAAAATCTGTAGAGCATCTTGCAATTATTATGGATGGTAATGGTCGTTGGGCATCAGAGCGTTATTTGCCTAAAGTTGAAGGGCATAGACAGGGCGCTGAATCTGCCAAGCGAATAATAGAAGCTAGCGCAAAGGCGGGCGTAAAATATTTAACATTATATGCACTATCTTCAGAAAATTGGCTAAGACCAGAAGATGAGGTAAAAAACATAGTGAATTTGCTCGGGTTTTATCTTAGCAAGGAGATTGGAGCCTTACATTCTGCTGCCATTAGGCTTAGGGTTATAGGCGATTTATCTAAGCTTTCAGATTCTATGAGGAAGAAGATCTTTGATGCTATTTCAATGACAAAAGATAATAACGGAATGACGTTATGTATAGCATTTGGCTATGGCGGAAGAGATGAAATAATCTTTGCTGCGAGGAAAATGATTGAAGATGGTGTCGATCCGTCTTCTGTAAATGAGGATTTATTTGAAAAATATCTCGCCGATCCTGAAATGCCAGATGTCGATCTTATGATCAGAACTAGTGGTGAGCGTAGAATAAGCAATTTTTTGCTTTGGCAAGTTGCCTATGCTGAGCTTTATTTTTCTGGCAAATATTGGCCGGATTTTAATGAAACAGACCTTCAGCTGGCAATAGATGACTTCGCTTCCAGAGAAAGAAACTTTGGCTATTCAAGACAGCAGGGTTAGGAGTGGGTATTTGTGTTCTCTTTGCTAGAATCGCTTTTGTGGTTGAGGGTTCGTTTGTTGTTATATGTTCCAGTCAAAAAACTAGAGACTTTTTTTGTAATATTGAGAGTTTGTTCAGCAAATCGTTGTAGTGCTCTTTTTTCTTCCTTTGTTTGTTGTTGAGTTTTTTGGGTGTCAGTGTGATCTGTGGTTGTAGTTTGCGATATTTCTGGAGTCTTTTCTATTGCTTGGTGACTCTTATCATCCGGATTTTGATTGGTAGCTTCTTTTTTTGCCTTAATAAGTTCCGCTTCTTCCACTTCTTTTGCGTTAATAAGTTCCTCTTCTTTCTCTGTGGTTTTTTTAGCGATTGTAGTCTCGTTTTTTTCTATCATTGACTTTTTTTCTTCGGATAATTTACGTAACTCTGCAATCTGATTATTTAATGACTTATTAATAACTGTTTGTTCTAGTACTTTTTTCGTAAGTTTATTTTTCTTTTCTTTAAGTGCATCATTTTCTTTCTGAGTATTCTCTAGAATTTCTTGCGTTTGAGATTTTGTAATGGATCTTATAAATTCATATATACTTTCACCTATGGTTTTCTTTTTGGTAGGATTTTCTGCTGTGACTTGTTCTTCGGTTAGTGGAGTGTTTTCACTGGTTTTTGCTGAAATGTTAGTTATAGACACAGTAGCAGTCTCTTGTTCAAATTTTTCCCCAGTTATTGATGCTATTGTTTCTAGTTGCTTTAATATTTGTTCATTCTGTTTCTTAAGTTGGTCATTTAAGTGATTTATTTCTATCCGGTATATGTCATTATTGGTCTGATTCTTCTCGTCTGTTGCTCCTAAATCCAACAAGTCATCTTTAAGCTTATTATTATCTTTCAAAGCTTCTGCTAATTGTTCTTTGGTTTTGGCGTCTGTGAAAAAATTTACAGTAGCTTCCCAGGCTATGCCTAACCAGCTTTTTGCGTCGGTTGCGCCTCCTCTGCTGTTACCGTTTGGGGGGCGGCGGGGGTTTCTTTACTCGAGGCCTCAGTTTCTGGTACTGTTGTTGTGTAATATGTTTCTGTTTCTGCGACTTTGCTAACTACAGGATTTTCAGCTGCAGGGTTTTCTGTAATAGCATTTGATGTTGGCATTGAATCTGAGCGATGTCTTTCTACTACACTAACTTCTTGCTTGTTCTCTTGAGTTTGGGGTTGTTCTATGGCGTCAACAACAACTTCTTGCTGCTTTTTACTTTCCCTTTCATTAATAAAATTTTCAACAGCAGCACAAAATGTTTCGCTATTTAGGAGTTGTTCTAGTATTTCTGTGCTTGCATTTGAGAAATTACCTTCAATTGGAGTATCTAATAACATTGTTACATTTGCTGGTATTGTTTTGCCCGGTTGTTCATTTTGATTTCCTAGATTTATATCCGGAATGTTTGAGTCAAATTTTTTAACAAAAGCAATTAAAGCTTTAGAGTTTGATCTGAGTGCATTTATATCAGAGTTTTTTACTCTAAGTCCACTTAATGCAAGAGATACTTTCCAATCTTGTAACTTTAATTTTATCTCATCTACAGCTCTAGAACCTTCTTCGCCATCATATAATAAGCTATCTATATTTGGATTGTTATCTACAAGAGTTTTGATTAAATCATCCCCCGCCTTGAAGTCTTTTATTGCAGGACCTAGATCGTTTTTTAGTTTTGTAACCAAGCGTTGTTTGTATGTTGTATAGACAGTTTTTTTTTCTTCTGGTATTAAAGTTATAAATGTATTCATTAGCATAATTTGTCTTGCTAATAATTCCTCTTCATTAATATTTTTTTTACTCATACTTTCTTCTTCCCGCTGTTTTTTATAATTAAAACTCTATCACAGTTTTTGGGAATTAAGGAGAATGTTTTTTCTTTTGGAAGTAAAATAAGTAAGCGGAGTTGCTCTTTTGCTACATAATTATTGTATCTATTTCATGTCAACCTTCGGGGCTTCTTGGTGAGATGTGGCTGTAAAATTACCTTGCAATGTCTATTTCTGCTGGTATCATAATTGTGTTTTTTATATGGGGAAGTTATGACAATAAAACATAAGAAAGAACATGATTTGCTAAATAGCGATCCTGCTGAACATAAAATGCAACCACCAGTAATATGGACTCTTAGGTCTGTATTATTCATATTTATAGGAGCGGTATTTGGTTTTATTGCTGCGGATGGAATTTTCGGAGCGGTCTTATTTGGGGCAGTTGGATATTGCCTGTCATATGGTGGCATAGTAGATATATCACAAGTTATTCTGATAACGGGAGCTGTTATTGGTACATTAATCGCTGGCTTTAGTGGTTTACTACAAGGCCTTGCTGCTGGCTTTGTAATCTCTAAAATTTTTGGCCATAAAATCAGCTCATGTTGCAATGGTTGCAATTCACATTGTAGGGATAAAAAGTAATTACATAGCTCGTCTGTCTGGGATGACCGTATACTGCGGCGGTAACCCTTGTCATTCCTGCGGAAGCAGTAATCCAGTTCCAAAAAAGAGCCACGAAGTGGCGCATTGTCACGCTGGATCCCGGATCACGGTTCGCTTTAGCTCACCTGTCCGGGATGACAGTATACTGCGGCGGTAACCCTTGTCATTCCTTGTATAGGTTTAGTAATTCGTTGACAAAATGTATATAATTAAGAGACGAAGTCAACGGAGGAGATATGAGACACAACAGTGAAGACA
>JAGOJE010000135.1 GCA_017995275.1 Rickettsiaceae bacterium
GTTTTAGGCCACCCACGCGCACAGATACTACCATACCAGCCTATCTAATTGGTAATTTTACTCACAGCAAGATTTGTGCAAAAATATAGCCTATCCGAATGTTCTCCTTTTTTACCCAGATTAAACCCAGATACAGCACGGTGATATCCCATCACTCTAGTCCATACTAACGTTTCACTATTACATTTAGGACAAGTTTTCTGCTCACCGCTCAAATATCCATGCTCAGCACATACAGAAAACACTGGAGTAATAGTAATATATGGCAATTTGTAATTCTCAATCACTCTCTTTACAAGCTTGCTACAAGCAGTTGCGCTATCTATCTTCTCACTCATATATAAATGAAGAACGGTTCCTCCGGTATATTTAGACTGCAAAACATCTTGCTTCTCTAAAGCCAAAAATGGATCATCCGTATAATCCACAGGCAACTGACTGCTGTTAGTATAATAAACATTATCTCCCTGCCCTGCATGAATTATATCAGGATATCTCTTTAGATCCTCTTTCGCAAATCTATAAGTAGTACCTTCAGCAGGCGTCGCTTCAAGATTATACAAATTACCAGTCTCGCTTTGATAATTTTTTATCCTCTGACGCATAAATTCTAGCACTTCAGAGCAAAAAGCAACGCCTGTTTCTGTGCTAATATCATCCTTCCCATCAGTATAATTAAGAATCATTTCATTCATACCATTAACACCAATAGTGCTAAAGTGATTCTGGAAACCACGCAAATAACGTTTTGTGAAAGGATAAAGCCCACGATCGTACATTTCTTTAACAAATTCACGCTTTTTCTCTAATGTAGATTTTGATATATCCATCAAATAAGCTAGCCGCTTGTAAAACCCATTCATATCACCCTTAAACAAATAACCAAGCCTTGCCATATTAATAGTAACAACACCGATAGACCCAGTCATTTCAGCTGATCCAAACAGACCATTCCCACGTTTTAGCAGTTCACGCAAATCTAGCTGCAAACGACAACACATACTACGCACAGCATTTGGAGCGTAAGCATCAGGATTGTTAACTTTTTCGCCCTTCTCATCCACTAAATACTGGCTACCTATAAAGTTTTGAAAATAAGAATTACCAACCTTCGCTGTATTTTCAAATAAAGCTTTTGCTGCTTTGCTTTCCCAGTCAAAATCCTCTGTTATATTTACTGTAGGAATAGGGAATGTAAAAGGTTGCTGACTACTGTCACCTTCACTCATTATTTCATAAAATGCAATGTCAATCATTTCAAGCTCTGGCTGGAAATCTTTGTATGTTAAATGTTCAGGAGATGCCACACCTCTTTCTTTAACCCTAGCAACCAGATCAGCATCACATTCCCCTTCAAATAAATGCCTATTATTACGACTAGGATATTGAGGACGCAAATCCTCCGGAACAGTAAAATCTAAAGTAATATTGGTAAATGGAGTTTGCCCCCATCTTGATGCAACATTGAGATTATATACAAATCTCCGAATAGCCTTTTTAACTTCCGTAAAACTTAAATTATCCTTGAAAACATAAGGAGCTAAATATGTATCAAACGAACTAAAAGCTTGCGCACCAGCCCATTCAGATTGCAAAATACCAAGGAAATTTGCCATCTGCCCAAGAGCTTCATTTAAATGTTTCGGAGCCTTACTGGAAACTTTTCCTGGCACACCATTCAACCCTTCATCAAGAAGCTGCCTTAAGCTCCAACCCGCACAATAGCCACTTAAACAATCAAGGTCGTGAATATGTAAATCAGCAACGCGATGAGCCATCCCCTCCTCAGCAGAATACACTTCATTTAACCAGTAATTTGCGACTATTTTCCCAGCTGTTTGGTTTATTAAACCGGCATTACTGTAACTAATATTCGCATTAGCATTAATACGCCAATCGCTCTTACTTATATATTCATCTATAACATCACTAGAATTTACTAGACCATCAGCATTAGAATATTTAGTAGTAAGTAAAATAAATTGCTTGAGAACAGAAAATAACTGCATTTTTGCAAGCTCTTCCTCAATTAACTCCAAATATTGGCTATAGCTCAAATCTTTCGGAACGATCACCTTATCCTCTAAATGCAAGCAAAAATCTTCCTTTTTTTTGCTGCCAGCCAGATGAAAAGCCTCGGATAATAATGTCTGTAATTGTTTAGGTAGTTCTTGAAGAAAGTTAGAAGAAAATAGCTGAGCAGATGTCATAAATGTTCCTTAGTTTGATGTATAGTTTACAGTAATAAAATGTAAAAATTATGATTAATCCGCTAATTACAAGGAATAGAGCACATTTTCCTTAATCTCGCTGAATTAATAAAAATTCTTACTTAACATAAGTATACACAATCAATCACAATGGGCAAATTTTAAAAGAGTGTTTTTACTAAATATTCTACTTGATTTATTCGAAAAGTGTCATTAAAGCCGCAACATATGTTAGCGAATTTTATGACTATTATATACCATGGGTTTTGAGTGTAGTTCCCACAAAACCCACTTAATAGTCACCAGCTAATTATAGCTTCTCCGCATTAGAGGCTAGGTAATCCGCAACCCCTTGTTGAGTAGCCGACATTGCATCTTCACCCTTTTTCCAACCAGCAGGACATACTTCCCCATGTTTGTTATGAAAATCCAGGGCATCCACCATACGTATAGCTTCATCGATATTCCTTCCAAGAGGTAGATCGTTAACAAGAAGATGCCTTACAACAAAATTCTCATCAATTAAGAACGTTCCCCTCAGAGAGATACCATCTTCAGTTAAAACATTATAGGCTCTAGAAATAATCTTATTTATATCAGAAATCATAGGAAATTGCACATTCCCTATTCCCCCCTTACTAGGAGGAGTAGATTTCCAAGCTAGATGCGAAAAATGAGAATCAATACTAACAGAAATTACTTTAGTATTCCTGGAAGAAAATTCTCCAAGCCTATTATTGAAAGCGATTATTTCTGATGGGCAAACAAAAGTAAAATCCAGAGGGTAAAAGAAAATAATAGTCTTATGACCATTTGAATAATTCCTAAGATTAAAGTTTGTATCTAAAGAACCATCAGGCATAACAGCTGTTGCAGTAAAGTCCGGCGCTGTCTTTCCAACAAAAACTTGCATATGAATACTCCATTTTTTAGTTTATAAAAAGCTTCAATCATTCTCATCTAATATCATTAATTGTCAAGATAATATAAGCCAAATTATGAAGATTATCCCGCTCAATAGAAAAGTGTCTAAAATGCATCACGTCATTTTTTCTAAGAGTATTTCAACTCTAAATTGTTGCCTTTTGATGTTACTGATGTTTTAATGTTAGATGTAAAACAAAAAATGGAGAAGTGTTATGTCTAAGGTACAATATAACGAAAAAGCTACAGAGAGGTTATTTTATGCCGCCCTAAATAAAAACATCGCGGAATGCAAAAATGCTATAGAAGAAGGGGCGAATGTTAATGCAGAAACCAACAGCGGAGAAACGCCATTACACTTAGCTGCCTTCAGTGGCGACTTAGGAACAGTACAATTTCTTTACAACAATGGCGCATACATAGACATAAACAAAACAGATGTTACAAGATCTACTCCATTACACTTAGCTGCCTTCAGTAGCGACTTAGGAAC
>JAGOJE010000009.1 GCA_017995275.1 Rickettsiaceae bacterium
TAGTACCAAGATTCTCTATCAAATCTTGCTTGTTCATACCTACTCCATTATCACTTATAGTGAGCAATCTTTTTGTTTTATCTATCGAGATTTTAATTTTTAAATCAGCATCTCCACCGAGCAAAGCCCCATCTGTTTGGGATAAATACCTAAGTTTATCACATGCATCAGAAGCATTAGATATAAGCTCCCTTAGGAAAATTTCCTTGTTAGTATATAAAGAGTGAATCATGAGGTGTAGAACCTTGCCAA
This sequence comes from Rickettsiaceae bacterium, assembly GCA_017995275.1. Lineage (GTDB taxonomy): Bacteria > Pseudomonadota > Alphaproteobacteria > Rickettsiales > Rickettsiaceae > JAGOJE01. The sequence continues at coordinate 253 of JAGOJE010000009.1, forward strand.
CCTCAGCATCAAATTTTTTAGTTTCTAAAGACATAATTATTCTCCTATTTTAACCTGTGAAGTTATTATATGACTCAAAGCAATTCTAGAATTATACATATAGTTATGAAAAATGAATAGTCAAAAGCTTTATCAACTTAAATTATAAGGATCTATATCTACCTTCATAGTCATAGCCCCCGGCAATCTATAATTTGAAAGCCATGTTGATATATAAGATTGAATATCTATTTTTCTATCTGCTATTATCAATATTCTATATCTATATTTATTCTGTAATTTTGATAATAGAGCCGGTACTGGGCCTAAAATACGTACTTTATCAGCCCTTGGACTAATTCTAACGATTTTCTTTGCCTCTATCATTATTTTACTCTCGTCCGGACCGGAAATTAGCATTGCTGCCATTTTAGTAACAGGTGGCATATTGGAAGATACTCTAGTATCTAACTCATATTCTATAAATTTCTCAAATTCATGGTCTTTTAAGAATTCTATCACGGCATTTTCAGGAGAAAAAGTTTGCATAAGAACCTTTCCTTTTGTGTTCTCCCTACCAGCCCTGCCACTCACTTGATATAAAAGCTGGAATGATCTTTCTGCAGCTCTTAAATCGCCACCACTAAATCCTACATCAGAATCCACAACTCCTACTAAATTAAGCTTTGGAAAGTGATAGCCCTTAGTAATAATTTGTGTACCTATTAATATATCAACCTCGTGATTTTGTATTTTAGCAAGCACAGCGTCTATCTCAGATTCAGATTTCATTTCCTCTTTAGTAATTAGCTGTATTTTTGCTTCTGGGAAAATTCTTGCAACTTCCTCGGCAATTCTTTCAACACCAGGACCACAAGATATTATACTATCTAGCTCACCGCATTCTATGCAATCTGTTACCATATCTTGACTATAACCACAGTGATGACATTCTAACTTTTGCTTAGCTTTATGCATAACAAGCCAGGCAGAACAAGCGTTACATGTAACCTTATGCCCGCATGACCTACATAAAACCATAGGAGCATACCCCCTTCTGTTTAAGAAAATCATAGATTGCTGCTGGCTCTCAAGAGACCTTTTTATAGCCCTTCTTAAAACAGGAGATATCCACGCCCCCTTCTCAAGCTTTTGGGTTCTCATATCCACTATTTCAACATCTGGCAATACAGCTTCACCAAATCTGCTATGCAAATTCACAAGATCATATTTTCCAATTCTACTGTTATATAAAGTTTCTATAGAGGGAGTAGCAGATGCAAGTACAACCTTACCCCCCACCATAGCACTTCTCATAACAGCCATATCTCTTGCATTATATAGAACATTATCTTCCTGTTTGTAGGATGCATCATGCTCTTCATCAACAACAATAATGCCAAGATTTTTGTAAGGTAAAAATAATGAACTTCTAGTTCCTATAACAACTTTTACTTCGCCATTTATAATACCGCGCAGTAAATCTCGTTTCTTTGCCTTTGTAACTTTAGAATTCCATATAGCAGGCTTGAAACAAAATCTCGCCCTGAATCTTTCTATTATTTGTGCACTAAGAGCAATTTCAGGAAGCATCAAAAGAGCCTGAGCCCCACTTGCCAAAACATCTGCTATTAAGTGAAAGTAAACTTCGGTTTTACCAGAGCCTGTGATACCCTTTAGAACCGATGGATTTGCGTGAGTTTTTATCTCATTTAAAGCAGATAGCTGGTCCTCAGAAAGATCCGGTAGTTTGATGTTTTGAATGCTCTGAGATATTTCTTTTGAGGCCCTCCCTCCTTGCAAAGGAGCTGGAAGCATTAATTTCACAATAGACCCAACCTCTACCATATAATATTTTGCGGCTTTAAATATGAAGTCTATGATTTTAGGAGTAACTTTCATTTCAACTTTTGCCACAACGCTACGCAAATTTTTAAATTTACCATCCACATTTATAGCGCAGACAATAGCTGGAATTTCCTTATTTCTAAGAGGAACAGTAACAATATCCCCAACTTCTAAATCCAAATCAGACATATAGTCAAGCTCAGGCAAATGAGGATGTGGCAGTATCACTCTAACACGCATAATCAAAAATCACTCCGAAAGTTTCTGAGGAATTATCTACTTACGAAGGACGATCTAAACAGTAAATGTTGTCCTAGCCGCTTGTAAGGCTGAATGGATAGATAAAAAGGCGTTGTCATTCCAGCTCAATGCAGGCATCCAGACGCAAACAGCCAGAAGGGCTCATTATTACTGGACCCCAGATCACGGCTAGCGCATGCCCTGGATGACATAACTCCTATTTCTATCCCCCACATAAGTAAATACCAAAGGAATTATATCAATGAACCAGCGCGATTCCAGTTTTTGTTGCGTAACCATTGCAATTTTTCAGAAAATATAGGATAATGCAGTGAAATAATCGACAATAAATTATAGAGATGTCTCGAAAAAACAGCAAAATATACTAAATTGTCTTTAGAACAAATCCAAGAAATTAAAAAGCACATCTAAAAATTATAATGAAAAAAAAATATTACATTACCACTCCAATTTACTATGTAAACGATGTGCCTCACATAGGGCATGCATATACAACACTTGCTTGCGATGCACTCGCAAGATTCATGCGCCTTGATGGTAGAGATGTAAAATTCCTTACTGGAACTGACGAACACGGACAAAAAGTAGAGAAATCCGCAGAAAAAGCATCCACAGACCCACAAAACTTCACGGATAATGTTTCCAAAAGATTCAAGGACCTTGCTGACCTTATGCAATTTTCTTATGATGATTTCATAAGAACAACAGAAGAAAGGCACAAAAAATCGGCAAGCTATCTTTGGGAAAGGCTTATAGAAAGTGGGAATATATATCTTGGTAAATATTCTGGTTGGTATTCCGTAAGAGATGAAGCATTCTACAGCGAATCCGAGATAGTAGAGGGAAAAGCACCCACTGGAGCTCCAGTGGAATGGGTCGAAGAACCCAGCTATTTTTTTGCATTATCAAAATGGCAGGATAAATTACTAGAGTTATATGAAAGCAATCCATCATTTATAAAGCCTGAAGCCAGGCGCAATGAAATAATAAGCTTTGTGAAAGGCGGCCTTATGGATCTCTCAGTTTCTAGAACCAGCTTCAAATGGGGAATAAAAGTACCTGGAGATGAAAGTCACGTTATGTATGTATGGCTAGATGCTCTTGCAAATTACATATCAGCGCTTGGATATCCAAGCACAGAAGGAGAATTTGCAAAATTTTGGCCAGCAGATGTTCATGTTGTAGGAAAGGACATAATAAGATTCCATGCAGTATATTGGCCAGCTTTCTTAATGGCAGCAGATATTACGCCACCAAAAACGATAATGTCACACGGATGGTGGATGAATGAAGGAAATAAAATGTCCAAATCCATAGGAAATGTGATAGATCCTGTAGCATTAGTAGAAGAATTTGGCCTAGATCCAGTAAGATATTTCTTAATGAGGGAAATAATCTTCGGAAATGATGGAAATTTCAGCAAGAAAAATTTGATATTGCGAATCAACAGTGAATTATCCAATAAGATAGGGAATTTGTCTCAAAGGACTATATCGTTCTTAGTTAAGCAATGCGGAGGAGAGATCCCAGCAGTAAAAGATGCTTACAAAGATAGCATTTTAATTCACTGCTCCAATCTTAAAGCTCAAATAGTGCAAGCTATGGAGAATCAAGAAATCAGCTATGTTATTGATGAAATAATAAAATTAGCTGATATGGCAAATGGCTATATAGACCATAATGCACCTTGGAGTCTAAAAAAGACAGATCCTGAAAAGATGAAATATGTGCTCTACATATTACTTGAAACTATAAGACATATAGCAATATTTCTGCAACCATTCATACCAGAATCCGCTGCTAAAATGCTCTCTCAGCTAGGCATTACAGAAGATTCTCGCACGCTAGATCATTTAGGAGAAAACGGGGCCTTAAAAGCAGGAACTATTCTACAACAACCCGAACCAATATTTCCAAGATTTGAAGAAAAGGAATGATAATAGATTCACACTGCCATTTAAATATGAAGGAATTTGAATCCGACCTAGATCAAGTGATTCAAAATGCTCTAAATAATGGCGTTCAATATATGCAAACCATATGCACAAAATTTAAAGATTTGGAGGAAATTCTAGCAATCGCAGAAAAATATTCCAATGTTTTTGCATCAGTTGGGGTTCATCCACACCATGCAGATGAAGCAGAATCTTACTTAAATAAAGATAGTCTGATTGACCTTATTATGAAGAATAAAAAAGTAATAGGCATTGGCGAAACTGGCCTTGATTATTATTATGAACATTCAAATAAAGAAAATCAAAAAAAGGCATTTACAGATCATATAAACGCATCACAAGAAACAGGGCTGCCATTAATAATTCATACTAGAGATGCAGATAAAGATACTATAGATATTCTTGAATCCGAAATGAAAAATGCATCATTTCCTGCTCTTGTGCATTGTTTCACATCTTCCAAAGAACTCGCATTTAAGGCTTTAGATTTTGGATTCTATATTTCAGTATCCGGGATCATTACTTTTAAGAATGCAAGTGAGCTTTGCTCTACTATTAGCCAAATTCCATTAGACAGGCTACTTATAGAAACAGATGCACCATATCTATCACCAGTTCCAGTGCGAGGAAAAAGATGCGAACCAGCATTTGTGAAATTTGTTGGGGAAAAACTTGCTGAGATAAAAAACACCTCATCATCTGAAGTATTTAGCACAACGACAAACAACTTTTTTAAATTATTCACTAGGGCTCATGAAATTATATCTCTATAACAGCATCTCAAAGCAAAAAGAACTATTTAATCCTATAGATGAGAAAAACGTAAGAATGTATGTTTGCGGACCAACTGTTTATGACTCTCCTCATATAGGCAACGCAAGATCAGCTGTAGTTTATGATCTTTTATATAGATTACTAGAATTGAAATATAGCGCAGATCATGTAACATATGTACGCAACATAACAGATGTTGATGATAAAATAAACGCAAGAGCAAAAGAGCTTGGAATCACAATTCAAAAACTAACTCATGAAACAACAATAGGATTCCATGATGATATGAGATATCTATATTGCGAAAGTCCGGACATTGAGCCCAGGGCAACAGAGAATATAGATGCTATGATAATGATAATAGAGAAACTTATAGCTCACTCACACGCTTATATAAGTCATGGCCATGTTTATTTCTCGGTTCTAAGCTATAAAGATTATTGCAAATTATCTGGCAGGAAGCTTGATGAAATGATAGCAGGCGCGCGTATAGACGTCTCAGAAATAAAACATCACCCTGGAGATTTTGTATTGTGGAAACCAGCAGATAGCGAAGATGACCCATCATCCATTTTTGATAGCCCATGGGGACCAGGAAGACCAGGGTGGCATATAGAATGTTCTGCAATGAGTTATAGATTTTTAGGCGAAGATTTTGACATCCACGGTGGCGGCGCGGATTTACTATTCCCACATCACACTAATGAAATAGCACAAAGTTGCTGCGCATTTAAGGATTCTAAATTCGCACATATATGGGTACATAACGGCTTCCTTACAGTAAGCGGCGAAAAAATGAGTAAATCTCTTGGAAATTTTGTAACAGTACAAGATTTGAGAAGTAAGAATGTGAAAGGCGAAATTATAAGATGTTTACTTCTTGGCACTCACTACAGAAAACCTCTGGATTTCAACGAAAAAGCAGTTTACGATGCTACAGAATTCTTAAATTACCTCTATCGTTCGTGCTCAAATCTTACTATTTCTGAAATAGCACCAGATGATGACTTCATCTCTTTTTTAATGGATGATATGAACACCTCTGAAGCCTTCAGTTACTTGCATGAAAAAGCAAAAGAGATAAATAAAGAACCTGATTACGAAAAAAAATCCCTACTAGCATCTAGCCTAAAATCTTGCTGCAATTTGATGGGATTAATGAATTACAGCCCTGAAGAATGGTTCACTTTAGGAATTAACGCTTCTGAAGTTGAAGAATTACTCTCGATTAGAACTATTGCTAAACAAAATAAAGATTGGGCGAAGGCCGATGAGGTAAGAAATAAACTCACATCTATGGGAATAACCCTAGAAGATAAACCAGATGGATCTACAATATGGAGAGCAATATCTTAGAGGGTGGCTTGAAATGGCACGCGTGTCACAGCATTATAATCTAGCAACTTGTTGCTCTTTATAATAATGAGTCCTTCCCCCTACGCCAAGGCTACGGCGCGACAGGCCGGACTGGTTTATTAAACCTGGACCCCGGCTCTGCGGCCAGGGTGACACTGGAGGTTTTTATGCCATATAGATACCAATATCCTAGGCAAATGACTCCTTCTGACAGTTTTTGCCTAGATTCCACGAGATTCCTATCCGCATTCGCTCTAATAATCCGATTCGCTATGCACATCCCCTTCAGTTGTAGTAGGATTATCGTGATTTTCATTCGTAGTATCTTGCAATGTAGGAATGTCATCAGAAACATCTGACTTCTTCTCATCTTCTTTTATAGATTCCATTCGTAAAAAAGCCTTACGCTGAGTGTTATTATAAATATGACCTGTTATAGCCATTTTATTAGTTAGAAGATCAATATGTTCCTTACGATCACAAATTTCCTTTGCAAGTTCCAAACTATGACCATCGCTAATATCGAACCCTCTAGATATCAATAACCTAGCAACTGATATATCACTAGTATATAAAATACTTAAATCCAAAATAGTATTATCACCTTCAAGAACATCAGTTTTGGCTCCAGAGTTCAAAAGCATATTAACCATAAGAACATTATTATTAGCAACAGCATTAATAAGAGCTGTTGTACCATCATAAGCAACAGCATTAACATCAGCTCCTAACTTTATAAGTAGTTGCACGCATTCAAATAAATTCTTCTCTGCAGCTCTAATTATTGCGGTCTTGCCTAACACATCAACAGCATTAATATCTTCAGAATCTGAAGGTATAATATCTTCTAGGTAAGGCAAAATCCCTATCTCCGCTGCTTTTACTATAGGGTTAACTGAACCTTTTTTATTACTACTAGAATCTTTAGCATCATCGACAAAATCTTGATATTTTACAGTTACCTCCGGAACAACAGTAAAGGCACCATATTTAGATATATAATTGACAGAAGGAGATCTGGTAACACTGGAATTCATAGTTCCTGCTTCTTCCATCTCAGATACAACGCTATCTCTTCGGAACATTCTAGAAAATACAGACAAACACGGTAGCCAAACTTCATTATATTTCAACATTGTACCCCCTAATTGCAAATCTAATAATTATATTATAACAAAAATATATACAATATTCAAAATTCTCTTGCAAAAGAAGGTAAAAACAATAATATTTGCGTTGCAAAAAAAACAACTAGGAGATTTTCGATGTCTAATGAGAATAAAAATAATGAATACATTTGCCTTCCAAGAAATCATTACGAAATTGCTGCAGCTGAATTATTTTCTGCTATTTGTAACTGGTACCAAAAAGACCTACAAGACTTCTTAAATAGATGTTCCAGTTTTATGGATGAATTTGGAGGAGTAGAAGGAAAAGAAATAAATGAAGAGAAAGTAGAATTAATAGCGCAGGCCCCAGATTCCACAAATTGTGAATAAACTAAAAGTGGGGCTTCAAGCCTCCATTTCTTCTTTTTACCTTTTTCTGTGACATAAATACAAAATACAAACATAAAAACCCTTTATCTAAAAAGAAATTCCTAAACCATCACACAGGTATTATTTTAAATAATCTACAAAATATATAAAATACTCTTGCAAAGAGGAATGTAAAAATAATAGTATCTGCGTTGTAAAAAGAACAAAACAGGAGGTTTTGCATGTCTAATGAGAATAAAGATACTTTTGATCTTAATAATCTTAAAGCTGGATATGGCGTTGCCATAGTAGAAACTGCTAAATTTGTAGGCTACGCACTTCAGTCTTTATATGAATGGTATAACAAAGAATCCGAAGTTGTTACATCCGGAGACCATGAAGACGTTCTCCCACCTTTGGGATCGTAATTTTAACAAAAACTGGTGAATTCTATACTACCCCGATAGATGCTTCAATTTTGAGAAGGCACCGGCTCATATCTATTGTGTACCTTAACGGAAATAGCAAGACTGTCACCTCTTGCAGGTGGGATTCCCCAAGGAGCTAAATAGATACACTATAAATTGCTAAGTTAAAAAATACACAAGATACATAAAATACCCTTGCAAAATCGTTAAAAAATAGTAGTATTCACGTCGCAAAAATAAACAAGGAACATTTATGTCTGATAACAATATACCAAACCACATAGACCCCCAAAAATTGCGACAAGACAATACGCCTAGTGCTCATTTGGCACATATAAATACCACAGTTAATACTCCGGACACAGACGAAGAAGAATATTTTTCGACATCAGGATATGGCGCTGCTATGAGTGAACTCTTTGGACTGATATGCAATTGCACATATAAGCAATTCCCAGATTTTTTTGACAAGTGCTCGGAAGCAGTTAAGCAAATCGGTGAGGCTCTAGAAGATGTTGAATTTCATCCAGCCTTTTAACAAAAAGGATTCACGAAAAACTCGTGAATCCTTTTATTTTCTTTTCTTATGCTTTATAGCTAAATAAAGGAATCCAACTCCACCTATTACAGCAAAAATCGGAATAATAGAAAGCCCAACAACATAACCCTGATGTGTATATACAGGACCACCGTTTGCATTTAAACTACCATCCCAGCCACTCTGCATTATATAGCTGATAAATTTATGGAATAACTGCCCAAATGACATATTAATGCAATTGATTATAGACACGGCAATAGCTGTTTCAGACTTGCCGACCATATCTCCAACCATTGTAAATACAAGCACCTGGTAGCAGCAAAGCACCCCCATAAAAAACATCAATGAAAGAGAGATTGCGTAAGACATTGAGCCGAAATAAAATAACGAGCAAAATATTACAGATGTGACTATTGCAGTTGCAAATATCATGAAACTTACTGATCCGAATAATCTTTCGAAATAACCAAGTAAAGGCCCACCAAAGATCATCCCTGTAAACACTGTTGTAGCTAAAAATATAGACTGATTTTCAGAAAAGCCATAGATTTGGTTAAAAAAAGGCATCGCCCAAACATCGGCAAACCCCTCTAAAGAACCAACCATAAAACCTCCACAAACTCCTATAAAAAGAATCGTAGGGTTCAGCACTAGCTTTATTATTTCATACAATGATAAATTTTTTCCTTCCTCAATATGTTCATTCCTTGCTACATTTTTATCTCTAACAAATAATATTGCCAAAGCTATAACAGAAGCTACAATTGCAAGGGAAATAAAGCTGGTGTTATAACCAACCTCATTGAATATTACCTTCATTGGGAGGCCACCAAATACAGCTCCAGTAAGCCCAAGGGAAAAAGTAAATCCCATCATTATAGCATGAAGCCTAGGCGGAAAATATAGCTGAATAATTTTAGCTACAGACAATATACCAGCAGCAGAACCAACACCTATTAAAAATCTACCAAATATTACACTTTCCACATTTGAAGAAAACACGAATGTGAGCGTACCCACCATTGCTATAAATATAGCGCCAGCTGTCACATATTTAAAATTATAGCGATCCAGCATTATGCCAACTGGAATTTGCATAGATGAATAACCCAAATAATAATAGCCAGCAACACTACCAAATGCTATAGTATCAAGGTTAAATTTCTGCATAATACTTTCCCTCAAAATACCTGCAGACATGCGAAGTATAAACTGGAAAGCAAAGAATGAAGTGGTAAGGGCCCATAGGAAAAGTGGCATCTTTAAAGATGCTTTGCTGTTGTTAGTCATATATGCAAACCTATAAAATATCAATGACGGACAATATATTGAATATGAAATTTTGTCAATTTTTAATGAGAGAAAATCTTTGGCAAGTAATAAGAAAAGACTAGATACATCCCTAGTAGAAAGAGGGCTAGTGCCAGATGTGAACACAGCAAGAAGTCTTATAATGCAAGGACTTGTGCATAATGAAAACAGTCAGTTATTAAAGGCTGGCATGCCTGTTAAAGAATCGGATCAGCTATTTGTAAAAAGCCGGAAAGATCATAATTATGTATCTCGCGGGGCTCTAAAACTCAAAAAGGCTATTGAGGAATTTGATATAGATGTTACTAACCGAATCTGCCTAGATATAGGATGCTCTACTGGAGGCTTTACCGAAATACTTCTCGAAAATGGTGCAAGTCTCGTTTACGCAGTAGATGTAGCATATGGAGAGATCCACCCGAAATTTAGAAATAACGAAAAAGTGGTATTGCTTGAAAGGTTAAATGCTAGGCATCTAACAAGAGATCACATAAAAACCGCTCCAGACATAATAGTTTGTGACGCAAGTTTTATAACATTAAAAAGTGTACTTCCTGCTTCACTTAATCTCGCCGCGCCAAATTTTACATTAATAGCACTGATTAAACCACAATTTGAGGCGCAAAAACAAGATGTAGGAGAAAAAGGTATAATTTCAGATCCATCAATACATAAAAAAGTTTGTGCGGAAGTGAAATCATGGTTAGAATCTGAAATGTTTGATGTAGAAAACATCATTGAAAGCCCCATCCTTGGGATGAAGGGAAACAAAGAATTTCTAATATGCGCGAGGAAATATGCAAGAAATTAGCCCATATCTATCTTTATTTGAAGATTCCCTAATGTCCAGCCTGGTTATATCGATAAGATCCGAGCTAATAATATATGTAATGAAAATATGGGGAAATTACGACAATTTATACATACTACTAGCAGCAACATTAGGCGTATCCATTGGAATGCTCATGGATTATATGATGGGCATTGTATTATATAAAATATTCCTTAAGTATAATAACGATGAAAACACAGTCGCACGATATGAAAAGATAAAAGGACTATTCAATAAATATGGAAATAACATATTATGTCTATCATTCGTGCCATATTTAGGAAAATTCATTCCATTAATAGCAGGATTTACTAAATATAGCCCAGCAAGGACGCTAATTTTATCTATATTTAGTAAGGCATGCTATTACTTCTTCCTAATTTACAAAGGATGATCTAACTTCATCTCCTCGACACCTAGAGGCTGAACATCATGCGGCCAACATTCTGGCATAATATCATGCCCAGCATTATGAGCGCCCCACCAGAATTTATAGAGCTCCTCCGACCTAAAACCAAGAGAAAAACAATCATGCAACTGCCCCGATAAATTTGGACTTCTAGTTATAGCTTCAGCAATTTGATCAATTGTTAACCTAGACAAAAAATTACCTGGATTATTCAAATCTTCGATATGGCAAGGATCAGAATAGTAGCTAGATACTAGTTCATCACCTATTTCCAATAGCAAATCATCTAATTTTACTTCTCCACTTTGAAGTAATGCAGGAATATTATATCCAAGCATCTCGATCGCCATTATAAAATCACCTTCTAAGCCACCGATAACCTCATTGGTTATTTTCTGGAGATATGATAAATCTTCATATTTATCAAACACATCTTTTGAAAATTCTGGTGAAGTTATATTTTCATAATAAGCCTTTTTATATTCTAAAAATGCATCTATACAGCGCTCTGCACCTTCTCCAAATTTCTCTATTAAAATATCTTTCTCCCCTTGAGTGTTTTTATGCGTCCTTAGCTCATTAGTAAAATGCTGATATAGCTTTTCTCTAATGGAAGAAAATGGATTATCAAGAACATCCACCCATTCATTCACTTTTTTACCAAAAAGGTCGTTGAATAACATCAAGGCATTATGGCAAGATATAGAGGTTTTAGCTACTAAATCCCACCCTACGAACAACTTTGGCCTCCCCATCATTTCACCATAAGACTCCATCACCTCAATCTCTCGTGCAAGGATAGGGTTTATATTATGAATCCCTGCCACTGAAAAATCAGTATGATTCTGATAAAACAATTCTAACATATTATTTATCTGCTCAAATGATTCCTTAAATTTATACGCCAAACCAATACTTCCAGCGTTTATAAGCTTATTTCTAATCCTTTCTTGTCCACAACCCCAAAGTTCGGTAGTAATACTTTCAAAGAAACTATTAGTTAATACTGAATCTCTAATATGTGATTGAGCATTTATCTCAAGAAGCAACTTATCTGCAGTTATGGCTATTTCTCTTAATAAAGATTTTGGCGCTATTTCCATAGGGTCCATATAGCTGTAATCTGATGGAGCATCATATGATAGGAAATCACCTTGACCACTAGCAATAATAAAATGGATGCTCCGTAACTTTTCAAAAATAGCAATATTGTTACTTGTAATATTTATATCTGGCCTTTCAAGTAACGAGCGAAGGACTTCGGTATTATCCATTCTTAAGACATCATCAAGAAATAGAGGTAAATCTACAGATACAATAGATTCTATATTGGGCTGAGCCAGTAATTTTGAAATATAATCTCTCATCGACATTGCAAAAGGATCATTTTGGTCTAATGATATATATAAATCTAGTGGAAACTTCTTAGTTAGTACCTCTAAAATATCCCTCCACTGATTAAAGTTAGCTTTATTAACTAGTTCCCTAAAAGTAGTTTCATAATTAATATCAAGCACAGAAACAGAAGGCAGTTTGTTTATTAATTTTTCAAATATTCTTAAATGCCCAGATCCAGCAGCCTCCTCAACTGAAGATCTATAATTTATATTATAAATATCTACATTTGCTCTATCTATAATAATTTCAGCAATGTCATAGGCTTTCTCCCTTATTGCCCGAAAAAGCAAAGAATCTGCATTATCACTTTCGAAATTCAGTTTCACCTCTTCTTGCTCTAGTAAATACTGCACTATATGCGCCATTTCATCTTTATCACTAAAAGCCTTGAAAATATCGCTCTCTATAGTCATATCAAACCTCCTTCCTTAAATATAATTTTGCCATTTTTCCTTCGTTTTTATAGCCTAATTTTTTGTAAAATTCATGACTACCATCTTTTTCTCTTCTAAGCCCGGATGTTAAATCTATTATTGCGGGACTCTTTTTTCTAGCTAATGATTCGACAAATTCCATCAATTTTCGGCCTATTCCTATAGATCTATAATTTTTATCTATAACTAAACCTTCAATATGAAATCTCACTGCATCCGAAACAACAAGATCTGTTTTAGACCAAGCCACAAATCCTATGACCTTCCCTGAAACATCAGATACTGCAATTC
>JAGOJE010000010.1 GCA_017995275.1 Rickettsiaceae bacterium
TAATGTATCAGATTGAATAAGGAATACGAACGATAGGGATTGATGTAGAAAAATCTTTTTTATCTCTTGTAACTAATATTGCAGAAACTTTCTGAGCCGAAGCAAGCACCAATGCATCAGGGATTTTTAACTTGTAGCTTTTGCGCGCTTCTATAGCCAAATCTGCAATTTCTTGATCTATATGCACTATGTTAAGCGACAACAGATAATCTTTTATAGACTCAATTTTATTGGAATCTCCAACTCCGACAAGAACCTCCATATAAGTAATCACACTTATATAAATCTTGCTATAATTAGAAATTTCCTGCAGGGCCTTTTGCTCGCCATTAAGATAATCTATTATTATGTTGGTATCTAATAAAGCTTTCACCACTCCTCCCTGAGAGTATGTTGTATCAATATGGAATCATTATTCCTATCTTTTAAAATACCAAAAGCATCTTTTGATCGATTGTTGTTTGTTTTTTCAATAAAATCATCAACAGCCATACGTAAAATGGCCGCCCTGGAAATATTATACATCGCAGCAATTTCACTAAGCTTTATTAATTTATCTTGCGGTATGTCTATCAAAGCCCTAGTCATAATAAATAACCTTTTTATTGTGATTACATGATATCATATCTATATATCATGTGTCAACTGTTATCAAAGGTGTGATGAGTGGTAGCAAGCAGTAATCTGGGGGGCTAAAATGAGTTCTTCGGAGTAGTTTTCACACCAAGATTCCTACTCTATGCCCAAATAACAAGGGGGCAGAGAAATATACCATCCATTACTCAAAATGCATAAGATCCTCACTCCCCATTTGAGAAGTGTTTGTATGTATAGCATCACCAATGTGAATAAGAGAAGTATTTTCTGAAGTCGTTGAATATACCGAGCTTAGTTCATCTAAATGGTCATGGTGAATCTTTCTGTCATGAATAATTATAATTGCATTGCTAACCATTAAGTTTAAAATTTCTTCTGCATTATTCGTTGTAAGGAATAGGTCAGATATTTTTGCTTTTTCTCCGTACCAATGGAATCTCTTTCCATGAAATATTATATCTGGATCCTTATTTAAGCTTTCAGCTAATGGTTGTTTTAATATATTTAGTGTTTCAGTGAATTCTTCATGTCCGTAATCATTATATTTACTCTGCAAAATCTTGCTAAGAGATAAAACAAATTGCGCTTCAAGAGAGGGTTTACTTTTCCATTGATAGTGATTAGTTTCTGCAATATTTTTTATTGTGGTTAATATTTCTTTTGCTGCATCTGATATAGCAGGATCTATATCTTCTGCTGCAAAGTTTATATTTCCAGTTTCGGATTCTATTAACCTTATTATGAAACTTATTTTATCATGTATTGTTTCTATTCCTTTTAAATTATCTTGAAAGATTAATTTCTCTACTTTAATTGCTAGTTTTTTTCCTTCAGCTTTTCCTTCTTCATGCAGAGAATGATGTTCAGTAGTATTAGATATTGAATCATCTAGATTTCTTGGGATATTGTTCAATGTGCATCTTTGGTGTGATGATATTGTATCTGCACGAATAGCTATTTTTGTAGCTAGATTTTCTGCAAATTCTTCCATTTCTGCTGGGTCAGCAACTATATTTTTGAATGTTTCAGCATTGTTGTATATTTTGTGGTCGTCTATAGTTTTACAGATTGTTCCCATTATTTGGAGTGGTACTGCTACTGGTCCAGGTGCGGCTCCAGATGCTAGGGAAAATGCTACTCCAGCTCTTCCTAACACTTCGGATGGTTTATTTGCTATCATATCTGTACTTAACGCTTGTGAAGCGGTATAAGTAGCTAGCAGATCAGACTTAAACTGCTTATATAATCCAAATTTATATGGATCATTCTTTATGGAAGCTTTTTCTGCTAACATAATACTATCTTGTTCTGATTTTGGCGCGGTAGATATAGATTCGATTCTTTCTAATCCTTTTTTTAATTGTTCATTTAATGAATCTATTGTCCGTTGCATTTCTTCTAATTGTTCTCCTACCTTTATTGGTCTAGGGCTTAGGCGTCTTAATATATCTGTTATAGATGGCCTTCTATTGGATTCATCCAAAGAATCTTCCATGGTTATTATTTTATGATGACTTCTTAAAAGATTGCTTGCTGAATCATTTGCTAGCTTTAGAACTATATTTTTATATTCATCTGTTTTCATCTCTTCTATCATAAACTTATCAGAAAAGTTTAAATGATCATAAGATTTTGAATTAGCTTCTTCTAAAGTCGCCAAAGCTAACTTCTTATTTCCTAAAGCCGCTTCTGTAATTGCTATATGATAAAGGCATTTTACGTCGTTTCCTTCTATATAATCTGGACATCTGAGTGCATTTTCAAAATCATGTAGAGCTCTTTTAAAGTGACCTTCCATATTATGAATTTGCCCCAGTATTTCGTAAGCCTTGCCATTGGGGTATGTAGATAGAGAATTTTTTGCAGTGCTTTTTGCTTTTTCAAAATCATTCAATTCATACAATGTAAGAGCTATATTATTAAGGCATATAGACTTTTCTAAGTAATCTTCGCTGTGTAGGAGTTTTATAGCCTTTTTAAAATAGCTTAAAGCGTTCTCCTTATTTGCTTTTGATAGATACTCCTGATGTGTAATATCTTGTGTTGTAGATATATCAAAATATATTTGCGCTTTTTCTTTAAGCAGCTCATAAGTAACAATTCCCTCTTTGATGGTCGCGTTAATTTCTTCTAGTCTCTGGGTTTGGGAATTTACGAAAAACTCCATTGAGCACAAAGATGATCTCAATGTTTCAGAGTTACTATCCGACTGCGCTTGTGAAAACAATAATCCAGAGGCTGAAATTTTCATTTGAGGAGATTCAGGGTCGCTATCTGGTGAACATGGTTCTCCTTGTGGTGACTTAGGTAAATTATATTTTGTCATAGTTAAGCTCCTTTTAGATTGGTTAATAAATCAGAAAAGTGTACTTAATGAATATAGTAACATTAATTAATATGAAATGCAAATTATTTTTATAACTTTCTAAAAATAATTATGAACTACGCTTAAAATTTTTGCAATTTTTTAATTGTATCTATTCATCTCCTTGGCGAGTGTCGCCCAAGGCACGATGCGCGGGGTGACACTGGAGGTTTTTAGATCTCTAATGAATCAATACTATATAAGGGCTATAGACCATATGAGCCCAACTATCACATTAGATTTAAATCTTGTTAGGCAGTTTGGCTTTGAGTGTGTGTCGAGAGTTTGTACTTGCCATAAAAATATCGCTATTTCGCATATTGTACATACCACTAGCACTTTGAAATTATTATTGGGGGATAATAGAGCTCCTACGAAAGCCCATTTTAAAAATGCTCCATAGCTTGAGATTATCCATTTTCTGTGGTCTCGTCCTTTCAAAAATAACGCGGTGGATTTTATTCCAGCTTTTTCGTCATCATCTCTATCCATAAATGCATATATTGTGTCATATCCTGTTGTCCAAAATATACATCCTATATATGTACATATAGCTGCGGGATATAATCCATTTGTGATAGTTGTATAGGCTATTAAAAGTCCGCTATTATACGTTATACCTAAGAAAATTTGCGGCCAGAATGTGATTCGTTTCATTAATGGGTATAATGTTACTAAAACCATTGCAAGACAGGCTATTCCTATAGCCATCCATGATAGGAATGATAAAATAACTAGTCCAGCCATTAGAAACAATAGAAGAAATAATATAGCTTCAGTAACCGTAACAGCCCCAGTTGCAAGAGGGCGGTTCTTTGTTCTGGATACTTTTTTATCCAACTCCTTGTCCCATAAGTCGTTTATTATGCAGCCTGCACTACGCATTACGAAACTACCAATTAGAAATATTACTATATATATAAGTTCTTCTTTTTTCTGCGCAGCAAGCATAACCCCGAAAACACAGGGAAAAAAGAGTAAAAAAGTTCCTGTTTGGTTATTGAATCTTATTAGTGCAAGTAGAGAGGATAATTTATTTGGCATATTCATCTAATTAATGTATTTTGTACCTATACTCGAATTTATCATGGACCATACGTACTCACGTAGTTACTACGCTCCGCGAGCTGGCCAATCAAATTTCTTTGAGTATATTCTTCTATTCTAGAAGAGATATGCATAGATTACGTAAATAAAGATATTAAGGCAAGTAATAATGACAATAGACCTACCAAAAAATTATGATTTTGTTGCTACTGAAAAAAAATTGCAAAATTTTTGGAAAGAAAAGCAGACCTATAAATATGACTGGAGTGAATCTAGAGAAAATAGTTTTGTAGTGGATACTCCTCCACCAACTGTTTCTGGGCAACTTCATATTGGACATATGTTTAGTTATACTCAGGCAGATTTTGTGATTAGATTCCAAAGGATGAACGGCAAGAATGTGTTTTACCCTATGGGATTTGATGATAATGGGCTTCCGACTGAGAGACTTGTTGAGAAAAAGAAAAATATAAAAGCCTCAAATATGGATAGAGCTGAATTTATATCTATATGCAACGACGTTGTGCAGGAAGAAGAGGAAAAATTTAGGGGATATTTTAATTCCATAGCCCTTTCTGTAGATTGGAGCCTGGAATATCGTACTATAAGCAACAGTAGTAGAGCAATATCTCAGATGTCATTCTTGGACCTTGTAAATAAAAATCAGGTATATAGAGATGACCAGCCAATGCTATGGGACCCCATAGATCAAACAGCTTTGGCTCAAGCAGATATAGAAGACAAAACAAGAGAATCTGTAATGAATGAGGTTTTGTTTAAATTGGATGGAGGTGGAGATTTGCTCATAGCAACCACGCGTCCAGAGTTACTAGCAGCCTGCGTTGCATTATTTTACCATCCGGATGATGCAAGATATAAAAATTTAGCTGGAAAATATGCTATTTCTCCATTGTTCAATGTAAAGGTTCCAATCATAGCTGATGAGCTAGTGCAGATGGATAAAGGAACTGGCCTTGTTATGTGCTGCACATTTGGCGATGCTACTGACATAATCTGGTGGAAGACTCATAAATTACCAGCGAGAATCATTCTAAATAAAGTTGGCAGAATTATTCCTTTGGAATTTTCGGATGAATCAGCTTCTACTTATGCAAAAAGCATAGAAGGTATGAAGGTATCCGAAGCAAGAGCAAAGATTATAGAACATCTGAAAGATTCTGGCCTTTTAAAATCTCAAACAAATATTACTCAAAGTGTAAAATGCGCTGAAAGATCTGGTGCTCCTCTTGAGATTCTAATGACCCCACAATGGTTTATAAAAACTTTGGAGCATAAAGATGCTTTACTTCAGAAGTCTGAAGAACTGAATTGGTATCCTAAATTTATGAAACATCGTTTGGATAATTGGATTAACGCCGTTGCGTGGGATTGGTGTATCAGTCGTCAGAGGTTTTTTGGCGTTCCTTTCCCAGTGTGGTATTCTAAAAGGGCTGGAGAAGAAGGGAAGCCTATTTTTGCTTCGAAAGACCAGCTTCCGGTGGATCCTCTTGTGGATTTACCAACAGGATATAGAAGAGATGAGGTAGCAGCAGATATGGATGTTATGGATACATGGGCAACTAGTTCAGTATCTCCTCAACTTAATACTCTTGGTATATCTGAAGAATTTGCAATAGATCAAGAGAGGCACCAAAGGTTATTTCCTATGGATCTGAGACCTCAGGCACATGAAATTATAAGAACATGGGCCTTTTGTACTATGCTTAAAGCACATTTGCATCAAAGTACTCTGCCTTGGAAAAATATAATGATAAGTGGCTGGTGTCTTGCTGAGGATAAGACTAAGATGTCTAAATCTAAAGGCAATGTTGTTGACCCTGCAAGATTGATAGAGCAATATGGCGCAGATGTTGTGCGTTATTGGGCTTCTACTTCAAGGCTTGGCTCAGATACTGCATATTCTGAGGATGTGATTAAAAACGGAAAAAGATTAGTAAATAAAATATGGAATGCCGCAAAATTTGCTTCACAACATTTTCAAAAGTTAGATGGCAAAGAATCAATTTCAGATTTCATCACTCATACAACGGATAAATGGCTGATGTCTAAACTTCGTGATGTAATATTCAGAGCTACAGAGGAATTTACAAAATTTGAATATGCTATTGCTATGGAAATAGTAGAAGAGTTCTTTTGGAAGGATTTTTGTGATAATTATCTGGAAATTTCTAAATCTAGAGCTTATAACGAACTAGGAGATGATGATATTGGGCAAATGAGCGCTATAGCAAGCTTGTATCTCGCTATGGAAGCTATATTAAAACTTATGGCACCAGTTTTGCCGCATATAACGGATGAACTATATATGGCCCTTTACAACAAGGATGTTTCTATTCATTCTAGAGGAAAATGGCCATCTTCTGAAGATTATCCATTTAGTGAAGCCTCTCTAAAACAAGGCGGTTATGCTGTGGAGATGATTGAGTTAGTGCGTAAATCTAAGGCGGAAAGGAATCTCTCTGTAAAAGCTGATGTATCTTCAATAAAATTTACAGCGCCTGATGAAATAAATCAGGATTTGTTAGAAGATTTTGCAAAAGTAACTTCATCTAAAGCTGTGGAGAAGGTGCATGTTTGTGAGGGAGAGGTTTTAAGTGGAAAGAGTGTTACTCTATCCATAACTTATTAATTAAAGAGGTGATTGTGATTTCTCAAGATGTTGTGAAAAAGGTTGCAAGGCTTGCCAAGCTTAGCATAAATGAAAATGAAATTGAACGTTATACAGTTCAGCTTGGAAATATTATGGATATGATTTCGCAGATGGATGAAGCAGATACAAGCGCAGTTTCTCCAATGACTTCTGTTTGTAGCGGTGATCCTGTAATGCGTCATGATATCGTTACTGATGGGAATATAGTTGAAGATTTATTCCAAAATGCTCCTGGCAAAACTGCTGATTTTGCGAAAGAAATAAAGTGTTTTATAGTCCCAAAAGTGGTGGAATGAGATGTCTGAATTAACAAAAATTACTATATCTGAGGCTTTAAAAGGCCTAAAATCAAAAGAATTTTCCGCTCTAGAGCTAACAAATGCTCATTTAAGTCAGATGGAAAAACACAGGAATCTTAATGCTTACGTTGTTGAAACATCGGAGATTGCTCTTAATATGGCAAAAGAATCTGATAAAAGAATAGCTAGTGGTAATGCCAAAAAACTAGATGGAATACCAGTTGCTGTTAAGGATTTATTTTGTACAAAGGGTGTTCGCACTACTGCATGCTCAAAGATTTTAAGTGATTTTGTCCCAACATATGAATCTACTGTAAGTGGTAATATTGCGTCCTGCGGGACTGTGATGCTTGGCAAAACCAATATGGATGAATTTGCTATGGGTTCTTCTAATATGACAAGCTTCTTTGGTAATGTTATAAGCCCTTGGAAAGGAGTTGGTGGTGAGAATTTAGTCCCTGGTGGTTCATCTGGTGGCTCTTCTGCATCTGTTGCTGCATATATGGCAATGGCAGCTCTTGGGAGTGATACTGGTGGCTCTGTTCGTCAACCAGCTGCATTTACTGGAATAGTTGGTATGAAGCCAACTTATGGCAGATGTTCACGTTATGGAATGGTATCATTTGCTAGCTCTCTTGATCAAGCTGGTATTCTTACAAGGTCTGTTATAGATTCTGCTTTGATGCTTGAAGCCATGATGGGATTTGATCCTAAAGATTCTACATCTCTTAATATCCCTGTGCCAGAGCTAGCATCATCTGTAGAGAAACCAGTATCCGGCATGAGAATAGGTGTGCCAAGAGCTCTCATGCAGCAAGATGGCATTTCAAGCGAAATAGTAAAAATGTGGGAAGAGTCAATTCGTATTTTAGAAGATCAAGGAGTTGAGATAAAAGATATTTCGCTTCCTAATTCAAAATATGCATTGCCTGTTTATTATGTTCTCGCCCCTGCAGAAGCATCTTCAAACCTTTCTCGTTATGATGGTGTACGTTATGGCATAAGGGAAGAAAGAGATGGAATTAGTCTTGAGGAAATGTACGAAATAACAAGAACTGCAGGGTTTGGGGCCGAGGTGAAAAGGCGTATCATGATAGGTGCTTACGTTTTATCATCAGGTTTTTTTGATGCTTATTATTTGAAAGCTCAGAAGGTAAGGCGCTTAATATCGAATGATTTTGATAAAGCTTTTACTGAAGTGGATGCGATATTAGTTCCGTCTGCGCCAACAGAAGCCTTTGCTTTTGATGTAAAGCAGGATAATCCGGTGAATATGTATTTAAATGATATTTTTACTATTCCATCTAGCCTTGCTGGGCTTCCGGCTATTTCCGTGCCAGCTGGTATGAGTAAAAACAATCTGCCACTTGGTATGCAAGTTGTAGGAAATAAGCTTGATGAATATAATGTTTTAAGAGTCGCCGCTGCTATTGAGCGTGCTACAAAAATTGATTTTACTCCGAAAGGATTTTAACAAACGAACCATATGGATTTGTTTCGCAACAAATTCATATGGTTGGAAAGAATGAATAATGCGCCCTAGAGGCGGCTCTGCGTGCGCATTAACTTTTTAGCATCCACTTGTGGAGAGTGGTTAAAAATAGGAACCGTTATCCCGGACAGGCAAGCGCCAGCGCGCCGTGATCCGGGATCCAGCGTGATAAAGCCACTTCGTGGCTCTTTTTTCAGTCTGGATCCCTGCCTTCGCAGGAATGACAGGGGCTGTTTTAAGACATCCTCCGCAAGTAGATAGATTTTTTAAATTTGAGAAATTAAATAATTGATTTTACTACGAAAGGATTTTAATAAGAGGTTACAAATGGCTTATATAGAAGGAAATACAGGTAAATGGGAATATGTTATAGGACTTGAGGTTCATGCTCAAGTTTCATCGAAATCTAAGCTATTTTCTGGAGCGGCTACTGAATTTGGCGCAGCTCCCAATTCTCAGGTCTCTTTGGTTGATGCTGCAATGCCTGGCATGCTTCCTGTTTTGAATCGTTATTGTGTAGATCAAGCTATAAAGACTGGCCTTGGTATAAAAGCTAGAATCAATAAATATTCCGTATTTGATCGCAAGAACTATTTCTACGCGGATCTTCCACAAGGATACCAAATTTCACAATTTTACCATCCTATAGTACAAGAAGGTGAGATATATATAAAAACAGAAGATGGAGAAGATAAGAAAATACGTGTAAACCGTATACATTTGGAGCAAGATGCGGGAAAAAGCATGCATGACCAATCTCCAAACAATACTTATATAGACCTTAATAGATCAGGCGTTGCTCTAATGGAAATAGTTTCCGAGCCAGATTTGTCTTCTCCTTTTGAAGCAGCAGAATATGTTAAAAAGCTACGTACATTATTACGTTATCTTGGTACATGTGATGGTGATATGGAAAAAGGTTCTATGCGTTGTGATGCAAACGTATCTGTTCGTAAAGCTGGCGATCCTCTTGGAACGAGGTGTGAAATAAAAAACGTTAATTCTGTAAAAAATATAGTCCGCGCTATTGAATATGAAGCGATGCGTCAGGTGGAGCTTCTTGAAACTGGAGGAAAAGTAAGACAAGAAACACGATTATTTGATGCTGAGACTGGGCATACTAGGGCTATGCGTTCTAAGGAAGATTCCCCAGATTATAGATATTTCCCTGATCCAGATTTACTTCCGGTTGTGCTTGAGCGAAAAGATATCGATAAAATAGCAGCTATTATGCCAGAACTTCCTGATGCAAAGCTTGAGCGATATGTGAAAGATTTTGGTATGAGTGAATATGACGCTGGAATATTGTCCAGTGACAAATATGTTGCGGATTATTTTGAGGAAGCTGCTACTGGAAGAAACAGTAAGCTCGTAGCAAACTGGATTATCGGCGAGCTATTTGGTGCGTTAAATAAGTACAATATTGCAATAGAGGAATGCAAAATTTCAGCAAAAAACATCGGTGATTTGGTAAGATTGATTGAAGAAAACATCATTTCTGGTAAAATCGCTAAGACAGTTTTTGAGGTGATGTTTGAAACTGGAGATACTCCTGAAGCTATAGTTAAAGATCGTGGTCTTGTTCAGGTTTCAGATAGTACTGAGATAGAAAAAATAATCAGTGAAGTTATCTCAGAGAATCAAGATTCTGTTGCGGAATATAAATCTGGGAAGGATAAATTACTTGGGTTCTTTGTGGGTCAGGTGATGAAAAAAATGGGTGGCAAGGCTAATCCTTCTATGGTGAATGACTTATTGAAGAAGATGCTATAAATGGATAATAATTTCTTTTGGCGATGGTGGCGTGCGGTTGATCAGCAGACTATTATAGCTCTTGCTATATTGTTTGGTTTCAGCATGATGCTTGTCACCACATCTGGCCCTGCCGTTGCCAGTAGAATAGGTCTGGATGAATCATATTTTTCTGTTAGGCAATTATTTTATTTATCTGGTGCTGCGATTATAATTTTATCGCTATCTTGTCTTGATAAGCAACTTGTAAGTAGGTTAGCTATAGCCGGTTTTGTAGCTAGTTTTTTATTGCTAGTTCTAGTCAAATTTTATGGATATGAGGTAAAAGGAGCGCGCCGCTGGATAAGTATATTTGGTTTTTCTATGCAGCCTTCAGAATTTATAAAGCCATTTTTAGCAGTTGTAACAGCATGGATTCTTTCATTAAAAAAATACTCTGACTTTCCTGGCTTTACTATTTCTCTGATTCTTTATTTGGCAGTTGCTACTGTGCTCATAATACAGCCAGATTTTGGCATGTTCATTATGGTTTCTGCTGTTTGGGTGATACAATTATTCGTCTCTGGCATGCCTATAATTTGGATAGGGATTGCTTTTATTTCTGGGCTTTTTGGTGTAACTGCAGCATATATTTTGCTTCCTCACGTTGCGCAGCGTATTAACAGTTTTCTTGACCCTGCAAGTAGCGAGAATTATCAAGTTACAAAATCCATAATGGCCTTTGAAAATGGTGGTTTATACGGTAGAGGTCCAGGTGAAGGTACCGTGAAACAGGTTTTACCAGATTCGCATACGGACTTTATATTCGCAGTGGCTGGAGAAGAGTTTGGAGCTGTTGTTTGTCTCGTAATAGCTGCTATATTTGCATTTATAGTAGTGCGTGGGATAATAAGATTACTTCACGAAGAAGATCAATATGTAATACTTGCAGTTACTGGTATATTATCACAATTTGGCTTGCAGTCTGCTATTAATATGGGTGTTACACTGAATTTATTACCAACAAAAGGTATGACATTACCCTTTATAAGTTATGGCGGATCTTCTACTCTTGCTATAGCTGTTGCAATAGGTATTCTTCTTTCCTTTACGAAAAGGCGTACTATAGTAAAAAAATACAAGATAATTCCTGAGGTTTAGTGTGTCTAACAATACAATATTTCTAATCGGTGGCGGCACTGGTGGTCATTTATTCCCGGCTGTATCACTAGGAGAAGATCTGGCGTCAAAAGGTTATAATGTGCATTTGATTACTGATACTAGATGCGAAAAATATCTTTCTGAGGTAAAGCTTAAAACGCATATATTATCTTTAGGATCTATGAGGTCTGGCATAATAAGTAAAATTCTGATGTTGTTTAATATGATTTTTGCTCTTTGTAGATCTATAAGTTTATTTATAGTCTATAAGCCAAAACTTGTTGTGGGATTTGGGGGATACACCTCTTTTCCTACTTTGTTTGCGGCCAAGATGCTAGGAGTTAGTATAATTCTTCATGAACAGAATTGTTTTATCGGTAAGGTAAATAGATATTTTGCCAGATATGCAAAAAAAGTAGCTTTGAATTTTGCTGAGACTACTGGTGCTAATGCTATAGCTAAGGATAAGATAATAATTGCAGGAAACCCTGTTCGTAAAGCTTTCTATAAAGCTAAGGTTAGTAGGAATTTTAATCATAAAGATCTAACCATTTTTGTCGTTGGTGGAAGTCAGGGGGCAAAAATATTCTCATCTATAGTGCCAGAAGCTTTGCAAATAGTGAAAGAAAAATTGCCTAATCTTACTATTAACATAATTCAGCAAACATCAGCTTTGGATCAGAATGATTTGAAGCTTGTATATGGTAAGATTTGTAAAAAAATTGAACTTTCAGAATTTTTTACAGATGTATCCTCTAAATATTTAGCTAGTGACCTTGTTATAGCACGTTCTGGGGCGTCTACTATTGCAGAGTTGATACATCTTCATCAGCCGGCTATTTTTGTTCCTTATCCCTTTGCTGCTGAAGATCATCAGCTTTATAATGCAAAAGTTCTTTGTGAAAAGGCTGGATGTTGGTATTTTGAACAAAAATCTTTAGATAGTACAGCGCTTGCTAGTAAAATAGTGGAAATTGCCTTAAATAGAAACATTCTAAAATCAGTGTCGGAGAAACTTTCTGCTATGGAAATTGACTCAGTTAGAATCCTCTCGGACACAGTATCAAAAATAATTCATCTAAAAGTTTGAACAAAGTTGAAGATTTTCTATTTTTGTGCCATAAAACATATGATGTATAAATTATGAGCAGAAGTTATGGCTATATGGAAGAATATTATATTAATTTTTATCGCTTTTTTAGTAAGTGGATGTGCTGACTTTTCACTAAAAAGATCTGCTAATAATAGGCTTATCGATTCTAAGGGATTCCACGGTGGAAAGAGGCGCCCTTTATATAACAAAAAATATATAAACCAGGCCAAGCGTAATGTAAAGGATGGTAATTACGACGATGATTATTACGATAATAAGGATAATGACGAAGAATTAGCTCCATCTGAACGTAATAGATCCATTTACAAAAGCATGATTGAAAGGGAAAGAAGGAAAGCCGCTGCAGAAGGTAGT
Organism: Rickettsiaceae bacterium; assembly: GCA_017995275.1. GTDB lineage: Bacteria > Pseudomonadota > Alphaproteobacteria > Rickettsiales > Rickettsiaceae > JAGOJE01. The sequence goes on from JAGOJE010000010.1 coordinate 12,832, forward strand.
TATGGTAGCAGAAATGATGCTATGGAATATGATGAGGATTATCCTAGATTATCTGATGCTAAAAAAAGGTCGGCTTCCCCTGATGGTAAATCTGAGCAAGAAATGAGGCGTGAACTTCAGGAGATCAAAAAAATGCTATCTAATACTCAGAAGGATATGGCAAAATATCGTTGTCCTTTATCAGAGCAGCAAAATAAAAATGTTGCCCCAGAGCCTAATAAGGAGATAAAGCCCACTGCTCCTTTGCAAAGGACTCACTCAATATCTTCACCTGAGGATGATTAGAATTATACGCCTTCTAGGGAGAGCTACTCCCAGCTAGCTTCAACATCTTTACCACAAAAAGCAAGGCCTAAGCTAATGACGCGCTCGATATTCTCATGAGAGGAAATTTTAGATGTATAATTCTTGGATTTAATTTGAGCTAGCGCCTCATCTGCTTTTGCTTTTAAATCACCGTCAGCATCTTTAAGAACCTTAAATTCAATTACAAAGGCTGTTCTTTCCCTTGTCTTAGGTTTAGGAATAAGAAGTAGATCAACGCGTCCCGTCCCAGATTCGCGTTCTGTCTCTACAAAATATGAGTAAGAAATCATAGCTATTAAACCTAGCATAAATCCATTATAAAATACCTCTGCCTTATTATTACCGGTAGAGAAATAGCTTGCGGAAAATT
>JAGOJE010000136.1 GCA_017995275.1 Rickettsiaceae bacterium
TTGACATGATGATGCCAGATATTTACGGTCTTGATGCATTAAAGCAAATAAGAAAAGATCCAGAAATAGGCGATTCTAAAATCTATATCCATACCAGTTTAAGCGAAGGAGACCCTGATCTTACCGAAGCTAGAAAAATTGGCATAGAAGGAGTAATAGAAAAGAATATGCCGGCTGGCAAAATGAAAAAATTATTGTCATGTTATTTACTGTGATATTAAATCTCAAGGATTTTCACAGATATTGCTCAGCGCGCGTATCTATTCACGAGGGGGGCTCCAGTGTCACCCCGTGAAAAGGTCAACTAATTCGTTGACAGATTTTGCAGGAAAGTAGAAGGAGTTTTTACCAACTACTTTCCTTTTGCTCCTAGGTCTTTAGCTAGTTTTATTTCTCTACTTATGCCGAGAATAGCTCTATATATCTGCATATTTTCTAGTACTCTTTGTACATAATCTCTTGTTTCGTAATATGGTATATTTTCTACCCAATCTATTATATCGTACAAATTTTTCAGTTTTCTAGGGTCGCCGTAGGTTTCTATCCATCTCTCAACAGGCGTTGGTCCGGCATTGTAGTTAGATATAGCAAGTATATAAGATCCATCATATTTTTCCATCAGATTTTTCAGATATTTACTACCGAGTTTCATATTATATTCTGGATGAGTAAGTAAATGGTCTATATGGCATTTTTCTTTTAAAGATTTGGATATTAGTCGTGCGGTTGCTGGAACTATTTGCATAAGGCCACGTGCATCTTTGTTGCTGACGGCATATTGATCAAACAATGTCTCTTGCCTTATTATGGAATGAGCAAATGTAGGATCGCTTATGCTTTTAGACATTTTGTAAGGTGTTGGAAAAGCGTCGTGAATTAGGAAAATCCTATGATAAGATGCCGCTTTTGCAAGTTCTGCTGTATAGCGAATCTTCTTTGTTTTTCTCATATAATCTACAAGTACTAGCGCTTCAGCATCTGTTTTCGTATGTTTAAGTGCGGCTTTTGCATATACCAAAGCTAGATAATCTTTCCCATTATCGAGGAGAATTTTTGCAGCTCGTGCAAGTTCGTTCTTTGCTACTTTTTCTTTGTGACCATTAGTTATTGTTGGTTTTGAAGGTAGCGTTATGGATTTATTCCCTAGTTCAAGCGATGCTAATTGTCCGTAGAAAGTTTGGTTAAATGCTGCTGCTTCTCTCATCCATTTATGAGCCTCCTCTTTTTTGCCCATTGCAAGTTCACATCTGCCAATCCAGTAAGATGCTTTTGCAACGCTGATAGGCATTTTCACCAATCTATGCATTTTTAGGAAATGTTCTTTTGCTGCTTCTTTTTTACCTAGATATCTCAGTGCTATCCATCCAGCTAGAAACTCTGCATTTGAAGCATCTTTGGGGCAAGTTGCGTGGTGATGTTTTGCTATTTGGTAAGCAGAATTGTAATCTTTTTGTTTCATGCGATCACGTGCGAATTTTGCTTTCAGCGCCCACCATTCTTTGGAGTGATCTTCGTCTGCATGTGCGCTAGCTGCAAGATGAGCGAGTTTAGATGTCGCATCTTGTTTTTCATATTTTTTTAAATATGAATATAGAACTATTGAATGGTGTTTATATTCGCCACTAAGATTGTTGAATAATTTTTCTCCATCTGGTTTGTCTTGTATTAAAGCTATTGCTGCTCGCATCATTGCTCTATATTGAGCATTTACCATTGGCATTATTTCGCTAGCTTTTTTGATATCTTTATTCCACAGCAGATAATCTATTTTTTTTACATGATCCGCCTCAGAAAGGTAGGATTTATATTTATTGTAGAATATTTTTTGTTCTGATTGGTTGAAGTTTCCGTAAATCCAGCCTTCTTTTACTATTTTTTCTATTTTATTTTTATCTTTAATTCTACCAGCAAAAGATAATGCATAATATTTAGCGCCGTTATCTGTTATAGGGTCGTGATGGCTAAACCATTCTACTATTTTATCTTTACAGCTATCATTAGTTATAAGCCCTTCGGCTATTTCTAGGATTCTATTTTTTTGAGGCCAATCTGGATTTTTGTCAAGAAATGCTACCATATCTTCGAAATTATTTTCTGGGCAGTTGCTCGTGAATTTCATGGATTGAACTAGTTTTAGAACCACTGGATCCTTAGATTTTTTTGCGTGATTTATAGCTTCTCTCCAGTTTCCTTTGTTAGCATATTCGAATGATAGGTTTGCAGAGCCGGCAAAAGAGTTTGATAATGAAAATATTGTTAGGGTCAAAAATATTGACAGCTTTACTAAAAACTTCATAATCGTTCCTGAGTTTATTTATGAGGTACAATAAATGAGAAATAGAGTATTTTTGTTTCCTGGTCAAGGATCGCAGTTTCTTGGAATGGGAAAAGATCTTCATGATTGTTTTTTTGCAGCAAGGGAAGTATTTGAAGAAGTGGATGATGCACTTGGCCAGAGCTTGACTAGCATCATATTTGGGGAAGATAATGAAAAACTTACTCTTACGGAAAATACTCAGCCAGCTTTAATGGCAGTATCTATTGCGGTAATCCGTGTAATAAAGCAGGAGACGGGAAAGAGTTTTGCTGAGCTCTGTGATTTTGCAGCGGGTCATTCACTTGGTGAGTATAGTGCGCTTTGTGCTGCTGGGACTATGAGTCTTAGCGATTGTGCAAAATTATTGCGTATTCGAGGCAGAGCGATGCAATCTGCTTGTCCTGCTGGGGTGGGCGGAATGGTGGCGTGTATAGGCGTTCCAATATCAGAGTTAGAGGAGATTATAAATTCTAATAAACATTTAAGGGGTAATTGTCAGATAGCTAACGACAATAGTATAGATCAGATAGTTGTTAGTGGAAGGATAAGTGCGGTGGATGAGTTGGTGTCGATAGTTAAAAATGCTGGAAAAAAGGCTGTGAAGCTTAAGGTAAGCGCGCCTTTCCACTCCAGTTTAATGGAGCCTGCAAGAATCAGGATGAGAGAAGCATTAGAGGATGCGAGGCTAAAATCGCCAGCTGTTCCAGTTATTCCAAATGTTTTAGCATATGCAACGACAGATCCGGAAGTTATTAGAGAGGCTCTTACTGAGCAGGTAACAGGTAGAGTGCGCTGGACTGAAACTATGAGTTTTCTGGTGGATAATGAAGTGAGCGATATCTTTGAAATAGGAGCTAGTCAGGTGCTTGGTGGTCTTGCAAGGCGTGCACCTTATGGATTTTCTATTGTGAAATCTGTTGGTAATTTAAGTGAAATTGAAGAGTTTATCCGTGGGTGAGTGATGAATTTAGTTTTGCTTTAGTGTTATGTATGGAGTTGCGAAGAAAAACTTATGTCTTTGTGCCCTATTTATTAAGGTATATATGCTGATGGTGAGTATATATCCTTGTTTAAAATCGGTAATGACTAATTGACTTTTTGAACAATAGTAAGTATCTTTGGCAGAAGTTTTTTATTTGGAAGATTATATCATGACTAAAAAAATCCCTATTATGCC
>JAGOJE010000137.1 GCA_017995275.1 Rickettsiaceae bacterium
GGTATAGACTTGGCACAATAAATGTTCAAAACAATATTCCTGATATTGATACAGAAATAATTAAAAAGCTTATATCCTTAAATCCTGGTGCTATTTTTAATATGAGTGCTCTTGAATGGGTGGGGCAAAAAATAAGCGATGAATTAGGCAATAGGGGATATCCTCAGATGTCTATAGTGCCAACTCTTCAGAAAGATTCTGTAAATAGAGTTGTGAATGTTACTTTTATAGTAAATAAAGCTCCTAAAGTATTTATAAATAGGATAAATATCACCGGTAATGTGAAGACTTCAGAAAAAGTAATACGTCGTGAATTTAGAATCGCAGAGGGCGATATATTTAACAGAAATGAACTTGCTAGAGCTGATAGGGGTATAAGAAACCTTGATTATTTTGAGAGAAGTGACATAAAAATTGTAAAATCTCCTGATGCGGCAGATCGTTATGATGTAAATATTGACGTTCAAGAGAAATCGACAGCTTCAATAGGGTTTGACGTTGGTTATAGTTCTAACGAAGGTGGCTTTGGTTCTATAAGTTTTGCTGAAAGGAATCTATTCGGTACAGGTAAATATTTAAATGCGATGGTGCGTCGTTCTCAAAGAAGGTTGAGTTTTAGTCTCGGTATGACGGATCCTCATTTTATGGATAGAGATTTATCTCTTTCTGGAACGTTCTTTACGCATTCCAGTGGCGCCAAGTCAGGTAGTGGATTTGATGGAGAGGCCCAGCCTTATTCTCAAACAACTGTTGGTGTAAGAACGGCTCTTGGTTATGAAATAGCTGACGATTTGTATCATGAAATAGCATATACAATAAAGCAAGATAAATTATCTACAAAATCTGAAAGGCAATCTCTTCTAATTCTTGAGCAAAAGGGGAGATTTGTAACATCAGCAATATCTCATACTGTAACTTATAATAGGTTGGATAATAATGTCGTTCCTAAAAATGGTTATGTAGTTTCAGGATCTCAGGAATATGCAGGGCTTGGTGGAAACACTGGGTATTTAAAGCATGAAGTTGATGGTAAAATATTTAAATCCTTCTCTAACAATAGGATAACCATAAAAGTATATGGTGAAGCTGGTGTTATAAATGGCATAAATGGTAAAACTGTGAGAATCAGTGAGCGGTTTTCTTTGGGAGACTATAACCTAAGAGGTTTTGCAGGAGGCGGCGCTGGCCCTAGGATAAAAGCAGGCAGACAAGGTGGTGGCGAAGGGCTTAATGGTCAGAAATACTATAGTGGTGGTGTGGAGATGACTTTCCCTGTTGGTTTACCTGACGAGATGAATGTGAAAGGAGCGGTTTTCACTGATATTGGAGGAGTGTGGGATTTCGAGGTTCAAAAAGGAAGTCGTTATAATAAAGATGATGTATGGAATGATAAGTCTCCTAGAATGTCTGTCGGTGCTGGCGTGCTTTGGACGACAAGGATAATGCCTATTAGGGTTGATTGGGCGATACCTGTTAGATATAAAAAATACGACGAGCAGCAACGTTTTCACATAAGAATGTCAACTAGCTTCTAAAAATTATTGGGGGAGTTATTTATGAAATATAGTTTGTTTTTTAGGATTTTTTCTATCTTTTTGCTAGCGAATATATTTACCTTTGCAAATGCTTCTAGTAAAAAGCCTGATGTCGCTGCTAGTGATAAACATGATGTAAAGATTGCTGTTGTGGATGTGCAAGCTGTAATTGCTGAATCTGTTGCTGTCAAAGAAATGCAAGCTGAGATTACGAAAATAGGTGCTAATCTTGAAAAGATAATGCAAGAGAAGGAAAGGGAATTGAAGAATGACGAGGACGCGATAGTAAAAAAGCGCGGCAAAGTCAGTGAGGCGGAATTCCAAAAAAACGTTTCAGAATTTCATGAAAAGCTTACTTCTGTGCAGCGTATGATGCAAGAAAAAAGAACTCGTCTTGATAAAGCCCACGCAGATGCAATGTCAAATGTTCAAGATGTAACTATGGAGATAGTTGCAGCAATAGCAAAAGAGCGGAAATTAGGCATAGTTATGTCTGCTTCTAATCTACTATATTACAGCAATCCGCAGGATATTACACATGATGTTATATCTAGGTTAAATAGTAAGCTAAAAACAGTTCCATTTAATTATTAACAAGGGGAAAAAATGTCAGATACTAATCAAATTACTTTAGCAGAGCAAGATCATCAAACGTCATCTGATGTGCAGTCATCAGTTTCTACTACTTTCTCTAGTTTAACTCCAATTTTAATGATTTTTGTGGTGTTTTACTTTTTGGTAATAAGGCCTCAGGATAAAAAAAAGAAGGAGCAGGAATCTCTGGTCGCAAGCGTTAAAAGGGGCGAGGAAGTTCTAACTCATAGTGGGATTTATGGTGTTGTTAGCAAGGTTACAGAAGGAAGTGATAATATAGAAATAACTATAGCTAAAGATGTTAATATAAAGGTTTTGAAGTCTGCAATAGCTGAGATTATTAGCCGCAAAGATGTAGCTGCAAATGTTCATAGCCCAAAGAACGAAACGACAAAAAAAGATAAAAAGGCAACAAAGAAGAAGTAGTAAAAATGAAGTCATTATCGCTTTGGAGGGTATCTTTATCTGTCTTATTTACCATTTTATCTGTGGTCTATCTTTTGCCTAATTTTGAATTTGGCAAAGGTGTTTCTTGGCTTCCGAGTAGTAAGATAAATTTAGGCCTCGATTTACAAGGGGGGTCTCATATTCTTTTGGATGTGGAGTTTGATTCCTATATTAAGGATCAATTAGAGGTAGTTTCTTCCGAGGTTCGTAAAGGTCTAATTTCCAATAAAATAGGCTATAAAAATCTTCACAGTGGTGATACTCAAATAACCTTTAACTTAAGGAACGAAGAAGATTTTCAAGAAGCAAGGTCCGTTATCAAAAAGACGGATCGTGGATTGAATGTTGATTATACTAACGGTGTAGTTTCAATTTCATTTTCTGATGATAAACTAGCTAGTTTAAAAGAAAAAGTGCTTGACCAGTCTATAGAAATAGTTCGTTTGCGCGTGGATCCTAATGGTACTACTGAGCCTATATTACAAAGACAGGGGGATAGCCATATATTGTTGCAGGTTCCAGGAGCGGAAGACCCTTCTCATTTGAAGAGTGTGCTTGGTCAAACCGCAAAACTTACATTTCACTTAGTTGATGAAAATGCGAGCATAGAGCAGGCAGAAAGAGGGCATGTTCCAGCTGGTACTCTTTATGTTACAGGTGAAGGGGAGAGAGGTGTTGTAATAAAAAAGAAAGCATCACTCACGGGTGATACATTAGTGGATGCTCAGGCAACATTTAACAACCAGTCTCAGCCAGCAGTATCATTTTCGTTTAACAGCGTTGGCAGTAAGATTTTTGCTGAAATTACAAGGCAAAATACAGGCAAAAGATTTGCTATAGTGCTTGATAATAAATTACTTAGTGCCCCTGTTATAAATCAGCCAATTACTGGTGGAAGTGGAATTAG
>JAGOJE010000138.1 GCA_017995275.1 Rickettsiaceae bacterium
GAGAAGTGCGGTGCAATTTATAATAAATTTCTTGCTCCTACAAAGGTTGAAAATATATGTGATGTCTGCGGGGCTGGTAAATTTAGTTATCGCGTAGATGATAATGAAGTTACTATAAGAAAAAGGTTAGATGTCTATGAAAAAGAGACACTTCCTATAATAGAGTATTATAAAAATCTAAATTTACTTCACTGCGTTGATGCTATGAAGCAAGTTGATGAAATAAAAGAAGAGTTGTTGTCCATATTAAAAAAGCGTTGACTTTAGAGCTAATTTTAATATGATTCACTGTCTAGTTTAGAAACACGAAATTTGGAGAATATTTGTGGCAAGAATTGCGAGTGTGAATATACCAGCGAATAAGCGTTTAGTTATAGGTCTAACTTATATCTATGGTATTGGTTTGACTCTTGCGGATAAAATTTGCAAGACTGTCGGTGTTGATGTTAATAAAAAAGTGAAAGATCTGACTGATAAAGAACTAGTCGATATAAGGTCTCTCATAGAAAAGGATTATCAAGTTGAGGGTGATTTAAGGCGCGAAGTTAGTCTTAACATTAAAACCAAGAAAGATATTCGTTGCTACGAGGGGCTTCGTCATATTAAAAAGCTTCCTGTTCGTGGTCAGAATACTCATTCAAATGCTCGTACAAGGAAAGGTAAGGCTGTTGCTATTGCCGGTAAAAAGAAACCTGTTAAATAGGCCGTAAGATGACTGTTACTAACAATAAAGTAAAAAAGAAAAAGAAAAATATTACTTTGGGTATTGTACATATCCAAGCGACTTTTAATAATACTATAGTTGCTTTTTCTGATGTGCAAGGAAATGTTATTTCTATATCAACAGCTGGCGCTCATGGTTTTAAGGGGGCTAAAAAGGCGACTCCTTATGCAGCGCAGGTGACTGTAGATAAAGCTTCTGATGGGGCTAGAGAGAATGGTATGAAGACAGTTTCCATAAGAATACATGGGGCTGGTTCACAAAGGGAGTCAGCTTTGCGTGCTGTGTTCGGGCAAAATTTTGTTGTGACGTCAATTACTGACGTTTCGCCAGTGGCTCATAACGGGGTTAGAGCTCCCAAAAGAAGAAGAGTTTAATTGAGGGGTCTATGTCGCTAAATAAAAATTGGAGTTCTTTGATTAAACCTTCAAAGTCCGTTATTACAAAGGGTGATAATAATCCAAATCTTGCTAATATTATAATGGAGCCTTTAGAGAGAGGCTTCGGTTTGACTATTGGTAATGCTTTAAGGAGGATTTTGCTTTCTTCATTGCAGGGGGGCGCTATTACTTCAGTAAAGATTCCTGGTATTGTGCATGAATTCTCTGCTATTCCTGGTGTTAGAGAGGATGTTGTTGATGTTGTTCTTAACATTAAGGGGATTATTGTAAAGCTTCATGTTTCTGATAAGAAAACTTTAAGGTTGAATGTTACTGGTCCTTGTGAAGTTACGGCTGGAATGATTGAAGTTGGTCATGATGTCGAAATTCTGAATCCGAATCATGTTATTTGTACACTTGCTAAGGGTGCAAGTTTGGAGATGGAGTTTACAGTAGAGGCAGGCAAAGGTTATGTTCCTGCTTACCATTCACCAGAGAAAGAAATTCCAATAGGCGTGATTTTAATTGATGCTTTATTTAGTCCAGTTAAAAGTGTAGCTTACAAGGTTGAAAATACACGTGTTGGTGATGTTACTGACTATGATAAATTAATTATGACAGTTGAGACAGATGGTAGTATTTCACCAGAAATGGCTGTGGCTCTTTCTGCTAGAATAATGCAAGATCAGTTGCAGTTGTTTATAACATTTGATGATGCTGAAGAAGAGAAGGAAGAAGAAGTTGAAGAACTTCCATTTAATCCTGTTCTTCTTAAGAAAGTTGATGAGCTTGAGCTTTCTGTTCGTTCTCAAAATTGCCTAAAAAATGACAATATAGTTTATATTGGAGATTTGGTGAGTAAGACAGAGGCAGAGATGCTAAAAACTCCAAATTTTGGACGTAAGTCATTAAATGAAATAAAAGATATATTATCCGGATTTAATTTGAAGTTCGGTATGGATGTTGAGGGATGGCCACCTGAAAATCTAGAGATTTTGGCTAAAAAATATGAAGATCCTTATTGATTGGGAGGAAGATGAATTATGCGTCATAAATTAAAAGGTAGAAAACTTAATAGAACTAGTAGTCACCGTAAGGCGATGTTTGCTAATATGGCTGTAAGCTTAATTATGAATGAGCAAATTAAGACTACTCTTCCTAAAGCTAAGGATTTGAGGCCTTATGTTGAGGTTCTTGTTACAAAGGCCAAGAAAGGAGATTTAGCTGCTCGTAGATATATCATATCTGTAATAAAAGACAAAGTTGCGGCTGAGAAATTAATGAGTGTTTTGGCTACTAGATATGAACAAAGGCCTGGTGGTTATTTGCGTATAGTAAAGGCTGGCTTCCGTTATGGAGATTGTGCTCCTATGTCATATATAGAGTTTGTAGATAGAGATCTTTTAGCAAAAGGATCTATGACTCCACCTCCTGTATCATTTGAGGATATGGATCAAGAAGCAGTTCAAAATCAAGCATAGGATAATTAGGTAATATTTATGGCAAATCACGCATCGGCAAAAAAAGCTCATAGGCAAACAGAAAAAAGGACTCTAGAAAATAAAAGCAGAATGAGTCGCATTAAAACATTTATAAAGAAGGTTCTTGCTGCTATAGAATCAGGTTCAAAAGAGCAGGCTACTGAGGCTTTAAGAGTTGCTCAGTCTGAAATAATGCGCGGTGTAAAAGCTAATGTTATAAAGCTGAATGCTGCTTCACGTAAAGTTGGGCGTCTTGCAAAAAAAGTAAAGGAAGCTAACTAGAGTTAGATTTTTGAAAGAAGCTGGAACTCTGCTAAGAATTTTCATTTTTTATAAAAAAACACGAGTAATGTCGTGTTTTTTTTTATGTATATAGGAGTCTTACATTATACTTCTTTGAAAATTAGTTGCTGCTGGATGTTTTGAGTAGATGCGTTTTTTTGAATTCTCATGCACCAATGCACACTTTTGTTCTATGTTTCGATTCTCTCCTAAAAATCTTCTACTATAAACTGCTTTTAAGAGTGTAAGGGTTTTATATGATTAAGCGCGATATAAATTTCAAATTACTTAGGGAGAATCTTAATTACCTATATGTGAGGGAGCTAAAGAGTTATTGCTTGCGGCTTTCGTTATCTGAGAAAGGCAAGAAAGCAGCGCTCATCTCTAGGATAGTGCATTTTATAAAAACTGGTGAGAGAATTGATAATCCAAAATATCCGGCAGCTTCTTGTTCCAAAGGTATAGTTGTAGATTTGAATCCAGCCAGCCTTATGCTTAAAGGATCTTATAGAAACGACTTAAAATCTCGTCTTTTTTTCAAAAAACTTATAGG
>JAGOJE010000139.1 GCA_017995275.1 Rickettsiaceae bacterium
ATGGGAAATTGGCTAAAAACCGAACAATATCTTCATAATTATCCACATTGCTGGAGAACTGATACTCCACTTATATATAAAGCAGTTCCATCTTGGTATGTAAGAGTTACAGAATTTAAAGATAGAATGGTGGAGTTGAATCAGCAAATTAACTGGATACCAGGACATGTGAAGGATGGTCTATTTGGTAAATGGCTTGAAAATGCTAGGGACTGGTCCATAAGTAGAAATAGATTTTGGGGAACTCCAATTCCTGTTTGGAGGTCTGATAATCCATTGTATCCAAGGATTGATGTATATGGTTCAATAGAAGAACTTGAGAAAGATTTTGGTGTGAAAGTTGATGATCTACACAGACCATTCATTGATGAACTTGTAAGACCTAACCCTGATGATCCTAGTGGTAAATCAATGATGCGCCGTGTTAGTGATGTATTCGACTGTTGGTTTGAGAGTGGTTCAATGCCATATGGACAAGTTCACTATCCATTTGAAAATAAAGATTGGTTTGAAAAGAATTTTCCTGCAGATTTTATAGTAGAATATACAGCTCAAACTCGTGGATGGTTTTATACTTTGATGGTTCTTAGTACAGCAATATTTGACCGCCCTCCATTTTTAAATTGTATATGCCATGGTGTGATTTTAGATGCCACAGGTCAGAAACTTTCAAAAAGACTAAATAATTACGCCGATCCACTAGAATTATTTGAAAAATATGGTGCTGATGCATTAAGGCTTACAATGCTTTCATCTACAGTAGTAAAAGGGCAAGAGCTGCTTATAGATAAAGATGGCAAAATGGTTTTTGACTCTTTAAGGTTGCATATAAAACCTATTTGGAATGCATATCACTTTTTTACGATTTACGCTAATGCAGATGCGGTAAAGGCGAAAATATCATATAGTTCTGATAATATATTAGATCAATATATTATATCCAAACTTCGTATTTCTGTTGAAAAGATAGACACCGCTCTTGCTTCTTTTGATAGTCTGGCTGCTTATTTAGAACTCAGTACTTTTTTTGAAGTGCTAAATAATTGGTTCATAAGAAGAAGTAGGAATAGATTTTGGAAGACTGAAAAAGACTCAGATAAAATTTCGGCCTATAATACCTTGTTTACCTGTTTAGAAAATATGTGTAGAGCCGCAAGCTCTTTGCTCCCTATGATATTAGAGGAAGTATTTACAGGTCTTTATGGAGGTGTAAAAGATGGCAGTGTAAGTGTTCATTTAAGTAGTTTTCCTGACTTAAGTCATGTGAAGCTTGATATGCAGCTAGTGCAGACTATGGATAAAATCCTTGATGTTTGCAATGCTGGTTTGTTCATTAGAAGTAGTGAGAATATACGCGTACGTCAACCAATTAGAGATTTGACGATAGTAACTCAGGAAGCTTCTAAAATGAAAGCATTTGAGGATTTGATAAAAGATGAGTTAAACGTTAAGTCTATTATTTATCAGGAAGATGTTTCTGGTTATGCAGAATTGAAACTGTCTATTAATTTTCCTCTTGTTGGAAAAAGGCTTGCTCCAAAAATGAAGGACATAATTGCAGCTAGTAAAAACGGAGATTGGAAAATTACAGATTCTGGTCTGGATATAGCTGAGGAGCATTTACTTAGCGATGAGTTTGCGATAAAGCTTGAACCAAAGTCCGCAAAAGGCGCGAGTGCTTTATCATCTAACGATGGAATAGTGGTTTTAAATCTTGAAATAGATAGAGAGCTTCTGCTAGAGGGAATTGCACGGGATGTTGTACGCCTTGTGCAGCAGGCCAGAAAAGATGCTGGGTTTCATATTTCAGACCATATAGTTCTGGAAATATTATCTTCTGGAGACGTAATAGATGCTGCAAACAGCTATACCTCTTTGATAAATGAACAGACCTTGTCCACTTTTGGTAAAGCCTTAACTGGAGCTTTCGAGGTGAAATCCGAAATAAATGACACAGATATTGTAGTAAGACTGGTGCGTGCTTGAAATAGTTGCATAGCTCACCCTATACTGTGCCCATTTGTCAAACCAAAATTTTTATTTTGCTCGACCTTAGCTTTAAAAAAGTGGCCACGAAGTGGCGCATTATTATGCTGGATCCCGGATCTGGGCTCGCTGGGCTTACCCGTCCGGGGTGACAGTTGCAACTAAAGCTTTCTATTTATAGACTCTAAATCTTCCACTGTAGAAAGGTGATACCAGTTTCCGTGATTTTCTATGCCATATATTTTATATGCGTGATTTTTATAATATTCCGATAGAGAAAAAATCTCCTTAGGATTTTGCTCTATTATAGATGTTCTAATAAGCTGAACACCTGCATTCATGAAGTTATATTTGCTATATCCTTCAGGCCTTAAATGTAACTGGCCTGTTTTTGCCATTTCAAAATCTCCTATTCCTGTATAGCCAACAGCATCTTCAGTTTTATGAATCAATATAAGAAAATCCATATTATTCTTATCGATTTTTTTTATCATTAGCTCGAAGAAGTCGTCATCTGACTCTACAATTACATCGCTATTTTGAGTGAAGATAAAATCTCTATTTATATATGGTAGGGCATTTTTTAACCCCCCGCCTGTTTCTAATATTTGTTCTTCATATAATAGGGTTATTTTAGGACAATTAGGTGTGATATCTTGAAAACCTTTTACGGCTGCACTTATTTTATCTGGCATATAATGGCTATTGATAATTATATGTTTGAAACCATGTTTTACAGCCTTTTCAAGTCCGTAATACAAAATTGGTTTTCCTTTAATTTCGACTAATGGTTTTGGAGTGTGTTGAGTGATCGCACTAAGGCGCGTTCCTAAACCCGCTGCAAAAAACATTATCGTATCGAGATTTTCTTTCATCTTGAAGCCATTTTGTTGATTGCAGTAGATGCTATTCGATATTATAAATAATTTCAAGAATCATCTGTAGTAAAGCGATTTATGGACCTTCAATCAGCTTCGAATTATTATAATAGAGCTTCATAAATAAAAGCCGCCTCCCTTAAAAAGAAGACGGCTTTTCATTGTATATAAACACCTATTACTTCTTTAAAGAAGCAACATTAGATTGATTTAGAGAATTAAGTAAAGCCATTTGGAAATATGTTATATCCACCTGATTTTGCGATAAATTCATATCCACTTTGCTTTTCATTTCCTCAGGAACATAAATCATAGTATTGCTAAGCACAGCATAACATAATCTCTGAGCAGGTACATATCCAAATTCACTACGTATTGCGATTGCATTACCTGAATGACGGTACAACTTGTTGCCATCAGATAAAGTAGAAATAAATATTCCATAGCCATAGCTATTATGCTCTAGCCCAGCATAATTTTTTGATTTTCCATATTCTGTTGTCATTTGCTTATATGACTTTTCTGAAAGAATTTCACCAT
>JAGOJE010000140.1 GCA_017995275.1 Rickettsiaceae bacterium
GACCTCTTTAGTCCTAAGATAGTAAATTATGTATATGAAGGTGGGGTAGAAAGTCCTTTAGTACTAAATGCTAAAAATAATAGAGAGCCTATAAACCTAAAAGCTGAAATCAGCTATGTGGTTTGTGGTGATCAGTGCGTTCCAGTATCTCAAGTAATAGAACGTCAAATTCCAGCAATACAGAAAAATCCTATACATAATGGTCTGTCGGTCGATAAAATGTTTTATGATTCTGGTGTTTTATCCTTTAATGCTTATTTTTCGGAAGATCCAGATGAGGAAATATTGAAATTTATCATATTGTGTGAAAATAAGGTGATTGGGGATTCAGCCCTTGTTCAGAAATATGATGGTGGATATCTTGTGATATTTCAGATGGAGGAAGAAAAATACGCAAAGCTCATAGGGAAGGGTGCAAAAATATATTCTAATATATCTCCACTTCCTTGTGATGTGAAGCTTCCACAAGATCAATCCGCTTCCACAGCGCAGATGCCTTTGTACTTTATACTTATTATGGCTCTGGTTGGAGGGTTCGTATTGAATTTCATGCCATGCGTCTTACCAGTGCTTGCACTAAAATTTATGTCTATTTCTAAAGCTGGTAAAGATTATCGCAGGTCTCTTCTTATAACTGTTGTAGGTATGGTTTCAACATTTTGGGCATTATCTGTAGCAAGTGTCACAATGAAGGATATAGGCATAGGTATGGGTTTTCAGCAATCTGAGTTTCTGATAATACTCAGCCTTTTTATGGTGTTTTTTATAAGCATTGCAATGGGAAGGGTGAATATCTCTATTCCATTATTCATTACAGAAATGGCAGCAATGAGATTTGCTAGCAAATATTTAGAAGATTTTTTAGCTGGCGTTATAGCTACAATGCTTTCAATTCCTTGTACTGCGCCATTTTTAGGTGCTGCTATGGCAACGGCTTTTGTGTCTGAATGGTATGTGAATTTCTTGATATTTACATTCACAGCAATTGGATTTAGCTTGCCATATTTACTTGTCATTATCTCTCCAAGATTTATAGGCTTCATTCCAAAATCTGGCAAATGGATGGAGCTTTTTAAAAAAGCTATGGCAATTTTGCTTATAGCAAGTTTAGTTTGGGTGATTAATATATTATATTCCGCTCTTGGAATTAGGGCAACTTTCGGTTTTGTTTTGATACTTGCTTTTGCAAAATATGTTATAGAGGAGGATAGTAAAATATTTGCAAAAAGTTTTATAAAAATTCCAGCAATTATTGTAATTGCTGTTGGGGCTTTATATTTGCCTCAGATGGCTCATCAGGAAGATTTAGCGAGAGATAAATATATATCTGGAGTATGGCAAGAATTTGATGAATCTAAGATATCAGAATATGTAAATGATGGTAAAGTGGTTGTGGTTGACATAACAGCAGATTGGTGTATTACATGCAAAGTAAATAAAATAAGACTTTGGAATAGGGGTAGGGTTGTGAATATCCTTTCATCTCCTTCGGTAGTAGCTATGAGAGCCGATGTTACGAAAATCAATGAAAAAGTTGAGCAATTTCTTTTAAAACAAGGCGTTTTTGGAGTTCCATTTAGCGCTGTTTATGGCCCTAGGAAGTCTTCTGGGATTATATTGCCAGTGCTTGTGGGGTATGAGGATTTGAAATCGGCTATTGAGGAAGCCAGGTAGTTTATGTCTCTATCAGAAATATTAGTTGTCCTTCTTGTTGCTTTGTTTGTTATAAAACCGGAAGATATACCAGGAATAGCAAAATATATAAAAAAGACGCTCAGATATTTTAGAAAAATTCGTTCAGAGATTATATCCGCGGTGGAGGATGATGACCATGACGTTGCAGAGATAAATAAATATTTGTCCAAAATTACCGCTATTGGTGAAAAATATGAAGGTTCTTATGATCTTGAGGAAATAAAAGCCTATTACCATAAAATTTTGAAAAATAAATCATAATTATAGGGAAGATTAATTATGGAGGTGAATATTAATAGAATATGGTATGTGCTTATAAATGCTTGGTCTGCTTTGCTTTTTG
Source organism: Rickettsiaceae bacterium (assembly GCA_017995275.1). Lineage (GTDB taxonomy): Bacteria > Pseudomonadota > Alphaproteobacteria > Rickettsiales > Rickettsiaceae > JAGOJE01. Next base: position 2,039 of record JAGOJE010000140.1, read on the forward strand.
TAAGTGATAGATATTTAGATGTTTTTAAGATAGATCAAGCCTTGCAAGACATGAATGAAGAGAATGTAGCAGAAAAATTGTCGCACATCATTCATATTTTTGTTAAGGATGGTAGATATGATTCTTTGAGATTTCTCCTGCAAGTTCCTAATATTGACTTAAATGTACAAGATGAGTATGGCAAAACTCCTATGGATTATACAGAAGATCTGAAAATGCCATATCAAAATAAAGAACTGATCGTAGAATTACTAAATTCTTACGTTGAGAATGATTGGATAAAAGAAATCACTACTTGTATGGGAGATGGTAGTTTTACTACAGGATTTTTGTAAATAAATTAAGGAGTAATTATTATGGTGGATCTTGGAGAAATAAATATTGAACGAATAAATGATGCTCTTACAACTTTGTGGAGGAATTTTGATTTTTGGCGCGTAAGAGAAGGCGAAGTTGTGAAGATACAAAATGCTATTAAAGGTATGAATGAAGAGAATGCAGCAGCAAAATTGTCAGATATAATACATATCTTTGTTAAAGATGCTATGTCTAATTCTGTAGAATTTTTTCTACAACTTCCTGGTATTGACTTGAATGTACAAGATGAGTATGGCAAAACTCCTGTGGATTATGCTAATGACTTGGATTCAAAGTTGAAAGAGAAAGATTTGATTATAGGGCTTCTAAATTCTTATAGCTGTACAGATATTGCTGATGAAAAATGCACTTGTGTTACAGGAGATGTTGAGCATGCTCCAGATAATTTGTAATTATATAAAGGAGTAATTATGGCTTTAGATATTGATATCTGTCGAATAAATCTCTCTCTTACAGTTCTTAGAAATGGATTGTATTCAAAGGGGAAAAGAGCTGAATCCGAAAAGGTCTATTATACTTTGGAAGCTATAAATAAAGCGAATCCTTCCGTTGCGGAAGAGCTGTCTAAAATTATACATATGGCAGTACAGTTGGGGCTTTTAAACTGCCTTGAAGGGCTTCTAAGAGTACGTGGAATTAATATGCATTTAAGGGATGAACATGGCAAAACTCCTATGGATTATGCTAAGGAGTTACCAGACAGCTTAATCAAAAGACAAATTATAGATTCTCTGGAGATCTATGAATCTACAAGAATAGGTATTTTAAGGCGTATATCCTCTTCAGAACTTCCTATGATTCCCGAAGAAGAAAAAGAGGAAGATGATATGCTTCCAATTGGTGAGGATGTTCCATCGGATATATAGTAGTTTAATTTGA
>JAGOJE010000011.1 GCA_017995275.1 Rickettsiaceae bacterium
TGGTAGTAGTGCTATCTTTGTCTTTTTGTTCTTTATAATTGTTTTTTTCTTCCTCAGTCAAGAGGTTCCAGCAACTGCGTGCAAACTCCTCAATTTTTTTTTCATCAATCTCATAACCAGAATAATTGTTATCCTTAGAGCCTTTAATCTTAGCTAATAGATCGTTTTTAACAAAATCTGTATCGTTAGTCATTTAAATACTCCTTTTTAATTTTTTATTATTTTCGGTGATGGGAATCTAAAAAAAACATCTTCTTGTCTTCTAGGACGCCTTGCAATCAGCTATTACTAAAATATAAGCGCATGTGGAGGGAATAGACAACAAAAAATGTTAGAACACTATTTAAAAATCTGTGTTATTCCTAACGTGAGACTATTTTGCAATTGTGAATTTTAGTCCTCAAGAATTTTCATGAGGTTTTTCCATCAGCAGTCCCACCTTATTTACACCGTAAGTTTTTTATGTTAGACTGATCTTTAAGAAGATGAGGTGATTTTAATGCTTAGTTTGTTTGGGTGGGGTTTTATTTCCATAGGATGCTTTTTTATTGTATCTAGTATAATAGGACTTTTTAGAATGAAGGATGTATATATGAAAATGCATTCTGCTTCTGTATCGGATAGCCTTGGAATTCCTTTATGTTTGCTTGGTCTTGCTATGATGCAACATAGTCTTTTAAATAGTGGCAAGATAATAGCGATAGTAATACTATTTTTCATTTTAACGCCAACTAATACTCACTCCCTTGCAGCAGCTATTTGGAAAAGTAAAAAAAGAGGCAAACAGTGACATTCGAATTATCCTTTGTTTTGCTCTGTCTTTTTTCTATTGGCATTATGGTTTCTGTCTGCGGAGTTGTTTTCACTAGCTCTTTACTTAATGCAATAATATATATGTCCTCCTCCTCATTGATGGTTACTTTATGTTACCTAATGATGGATGCTCCAGACGTTGCAATGACTGAGGCAGCAATAGGAGCATGCGTTTCTGGTGTAGTAATGATATCCTTTGTTAGAAAAACTAATATTGATAAATTTGTGGATTCTGGAAAAGTAACAAAAATAATTGCTGTTCTTGCCTCTTTAGCTATGGCCGTTATTGTTATATCTTGCCTAAGAGATCTCACTCCATATGGTGAAATTAATGAAGCCCTTCATTCCCATATAAATACATATTATTTAGAAAATACTTCTAAGGAGATAGGAGTAAAATCTTTTGTAGCAGCCATTTTGGCAAGTTATAGAGGTTATGACACTTTAGGCGAAACTACGGTAATATTGACAGCCGCAATCTCTACAGCTTTGATTTTGAGGAAAAATAATGCTAAGTAATTATAAGATACTCAATTTAATAAATCGATTCATATTACCATTCATAGTTTTTCTTGCTATATATGTGCAAATCAGCGGGGAAGATTCTCCTGGAGGTGGTTTTCAGGCCGGAGCAATTTTTGCCTCTAGTATGATAGCTATGACTTTTATCTCTGATTTTAAAATATGCAATCAGAAATCCTTAATTTTTGTAGCAGCTTCTGGAGTGATGATCTACTTTATTACAGGGATAATACCCATGTTTTCTGGTTATATGTACCTTGATTATAGAGCGTTTGCAGCTTCTAATATAGTTGCTCAAAAAATAGGTATTTTTGTGATAGAACTTGGTGTTGGACTTACAGTATTCTCGTCTATTCTATTGATTTATCTGCTATTTTCGGAGGAGTGATATGCAAATCAAATTTTGTCATTCCAGCGTTCCTTTTTGTCATTCCTATGCCCCTTTTTGTCATTCCTATGCCCCTTTTTGTCATTCCTGCGAAGGCAGGAATCCAGGTGTACTAGCCAGTCCGAAGGACTCATTTCACTGGATCCCGGATCACGACTCGCGTAGCTCGCCTGTCCGGGATGACAGTTCTATTGATTTATCTGCTATTTTCGGAGGAGTGATATGCAAATTTCCCACTTTGTATATATAGCTGCCACTATTATATTATCTCTTGGATTTTATGTAATATTATCCAGTAGAGATTATGTAAGAAAAATAATAGGCCTAGCGATTTTTCAAAATTCCATATTAATTTTTTATATAGCTTTAGGGAAGTTGCAGTTTGGCATAGCTCCTGTTGATATATCAAAAGAGTCTGTATACTCAAGTCCTATACCACATGTTCTTATGCTCACTGCTATTGTTGTTGGGTTTTCTACATTATGCGTTGCACTAGCGCTTGTAAGGAGAATAAAGAAAGAGTTTGGAACTACAGATTCTGCAAAGATCTGGAAGAAAATTTCTGAAGATAGGATGGAATGATTATGCAGTTTTTGGAGTTTCACTGGTGCATATTGCAAGTTATAATACCTTTATTTGGAGCTTTATTTGTAACTCTTCTTGGAGGTTATAGATATTCTAGGTTGCTGTCCATATTTCTTACTTTTTTCTGTTTGGCGATAAATATTTATGGTTTTTCCATTATATCTTCAGAGGTGAGGTACAACCTTGGAGGTTTTGCTGCCCCAATAGGTATAGAATATAGGTTGGACGCTCTAAACCAGACTATAATATGCTTTGTATCGGCTGTTTTGTTATTCGTTCTATCTATGAAAAACTACATCAGGCAACAATTTGAAGAGAATATAGAAAAATCCCAAATTTCTTTCTTTTATGCACTTATGATGCTTGCATATACTGGTATATGTGGAATTTTATCTACTAATGATCTTTTTAATCTCTATGTATTTTTAGAAATTTTCACATTATCAAGCTATGCATTGATTTCTCAAGGGGCAGATAAAAGAGCATTTGCATCTGCTTTGGAATATCTCATTTTAGGTACTATTGGCGCAAGTTTTATCTTAATAGGGATAGGAATGGTATTTAGCCAGACGGGGAGTCTTAATATAGACGATGTGCATCTGAGGCTCTCAGGGCTTTATAAATCCAGGATTTTGTGGCTTGGGCTTGCCTTTTTTATTACTGGAGCTTTGTTAAAAATAGCACTAATGCCGCTACATATTTGGATGATAAGAGCCTATAGCTTTGCATCGCCGCTTGTACTTACTTTTCTTGCTGGGGTATCCTCTTTAGTTGGGTTATATATTCTTCTCAGATTTATATATTTTGTTGCAGATGCTGATTTCTTATATGACCATTACTTTGGTGAAATAATTAAATATTTGTCAGTTAGTGCTATAGTATTAGGATCATATCTAGCATATAAGTCTGAGTCTTTCAGAAGTACAATATTATATTCAGCTACTGCTCAGATAGGCTATGCTTGTTTGATGTTGATAGATATATCTTCTGAAATGGTAGCAACCTCTTTGCTATGTATGATTTCTGATTCTATAACAAAAATTTCATTATTTACTGCAAGTTCTGGAATCCTTGGAGCTAAGGATGTAGGAGCCAATGTGCCGAAGAAGCGTAATATATTTTTGTTCTTTATATTTTTAGTTCTTTTATCTAATGCTGCTATGCCTTTTACTTTAGGTTTTACATGCAAGATCAATATTTTATCGGAGCTTCTTACTTTAAATGAATATACTGTATTTTTCCTTGTTATAATCACATCAATTATTTCTTTTGAATATAACTACAAAATATTCAAAGCTCTTTTTGTATTAGATAGAGACTTCAGCCTGGAGGATATAATTTATGTTGCAATACCTGCGGTAGCAAGCTTTGTGATTATGTTCTATAGCGGTAAAATTATAGAATTTTTCTCTAACTTTTTCATGAATGTGGCTTCTTATGGATAGTTCAATCACATTGCCTGTAATGACTTTATTGATGATTCTTGTAGGTTCTATGAATCTGCTATTTCCTTTCGTGAAGAAGAAAAAACATAGCCGTACTCGCCTTGTGTCAATGATTACGGCGTCTGTATTTTACCTTGGATTTATAGTGATGATGGGAATTTTATATGTGAAAGATGGTATTACATCTTTTACTATGATCAATCTCGGGAATTTTTCATTAAAATTTCATATAGAAGCTTTAGGAATGATATTCCTAAGTCTTATAGGTTCTTTATGGCCTATAGCAATATTATATACTGATATTTACTTAAAAAAGACTGATCATCCACATCCTAGAAGGATGTTTATATTCATATCTCTTTCGGTACTAATAACTAGTCTTATTGCTCTTTCGGCAAATTTAATGACGATGTTTATATTTTATGAATTACTAACTTTATGCACTCTGCCACTTGTTTGGAATGGAGACTTCCACGCTCTGGAGAAATATTTAAGGCCGCTTCTTTATCCTGCCTTTTTATTATTTCTTCCAGCTATATTAATAGTAAATAATCTAGCTGATTCTAACGATTTCAGATGTCTTGGCTTGTTAGAAGAATCTCCAGTGGTGCTAATTATACTACTTCTGATGTTTATATTTGGAATAGCAAAGACCGCTCTTGTCCCTATGCATAGCTGGCTACCTTCTGCTATGGTTGCAATAGTTCCTGTTAGCGCTCTACTTCATGCTGTTGCTGTTGTAAAAGCTGGGTTATTCTGTTTGTTAAAGATTGTAATATATACTTTTGGGGTGAAATATCTTGAGCAATCTATTGAATTTAGTTTTTTATTTTTATTGATTCCAGCCGCAACCATATTATACAGCGGTATAAAGGCTTTTAAAGAAGAGGAAATAAAAAGAATTTTGGCATATTCTACAATAAATCAATTAGCAACTGCAGTATTTTCCATCTTTTTATTTTCTAAAGCTGGGATAGCGGGGGCTGTAATGCAAATGCTTGCTCATTCAACTGCAAAAATTGCGGCATTTTTTGCAGCCGGCAATATATATATATTTGCAAAGCAAAGCAGTATTAAAATGATGGAGGGATTATATTATAGAATGCCTATAACTACTGCTCTGTTTGCCCTTAGTATGCTATCTATATCAGGGTTTCCATTTTTAGCTGGGGCGTTAAGTAAGAAATCCATTGCATATGCAGTTATGGAATCTAATAATATAATTGCAATAATAATATTTTTTATTTCCTCTATCTTGACGTTGCTTTACTCAATAAGAATAGTATATTTCCTATTTAAGAAGCCGTCTTATGCACAGCAAAAAATAAAAGAGAGCAAGGTTGTTATAATACCTCATGCTATTGCGGCTAGTACTATAATAATATTTCCGCTCATATCTTTTATAGCTTTGAAATTCATAGAGTTTATACAATGATAAAAAAGATAATTTTACTCGCACTAGCATTACTTGCAGTGCTATATTACTCAAAAAATACCTGGAGGATAAAAATGAATAACAATGTTCCTATTGCTAAGGAAATTGAGCGCAAAGAGACAATCGGAAATTTTACCATTACTGATAATTATGCATGGCTCAGGGACAAGAACTGGCCTAATAAAGTTGATGATCCAGATGTAATTTCTTATTTAAAAGAGGAAAATGAGTATGCTGAGGATTTTTTCTCAAAATATCATGATCTGCAAGAGCAAATTTTTGAGGAATTAAAAGGAAGGATAAAGCTTACAGATCAAACCGCTCCAGTAATTAAAGATGATTACTATTATTACTCAAGAACTGAGGAATTCTCTAATTATTCTATAATTTGCAGAAAGTTTAAATCTATGGATGCTGAAGAAGAGGTAATTCTTGATATAAACAAGCTTGCTAAAGGAAAGGATTTTACTAAAGTTTCTGGAGTTTTTGCATCTCCAGATCATTCAATGATAGCATATCCAGTAGATTTTTCTGGTGATGAGAAGTTCACCATCAGGTTACTTGATTTAAAAACCGGTGAATATCTGAAAGACGAAATAAAAGATACATGCGGTAATGTTGTTTGGAGTAAAGATGGGGCAGGGTTCTTTTACGTTCCAGTAGATGAAGATCTAAAACATACTAAGGTAAGATTTCATAAGCTAGGAGAAGATGTTTCAAAAGATAAGTTGGTTTTTCACGAAACCGACATTTTATATAATGTTTCTATAGATAAATCAGGGAGTGAGGAATATTTAATTATAAGAATTTCAGGTCATGATAACAATGAATATAGATCCTTGAGTCTGAAGAATCTTTCTTCAGAGCCTACAGTTATATTGCCAAGAAAAGAAAAAATAGATTATTCTGTAGATCATAGAGGAGAGTATTTCTACATCAGAATAAATGATACTAGTAGTAACTATCGAATGATTAGGTTAAATCTCTCTAACTGGAAAACAGAAGAATATCTACAGGCGGATAAGGATAGATATTTATCTGATTTTGGAGTTACCAAAAGCTACTTGATACTAAATTACAAATATAAAGGTCTTGATGAAATAGTTGTGAGCTCTTTTAACAGTAACGAAAAAAAGAGTCTTTCCTTTTCTGACGAATCCTATACAGCAGAAGCTTTTTCGACAAACTTCCATATGGATGATATAAGGATTAATTATTCTTCCCTTGCAAGGCCAAATACTCTTTATCAATATGACTTTGATACTTCAGCTTTAAAGACTCTAAAATTAGATGAAATACCCGGAGGATTTGATTCTAGTGAATATCAAGTGAGAAGAATTTGGGCAGATAATAATGGTGTAAAGGTGCCAATAAGCCTTGTTTACAAGAAGTCTTTATTCAAAAAAGATGGCAGCAATCCATTGTATCTATATGGCTATGGCTCTTATGGAATAAGCATCCCCCCATCTTTTAGACGAAGTATTTTTTCCCTTGTTGATAGAGGGTTTGTATTCGCAATTGCTCATATAAGAGGTGGAGATGATCTGGGTTATGACTGGTACGAGTCAGCCAAATTTCTCACCAAAAAAAGAACATTTGAAGATTTTATAGCTTGCGCAGAATATTTGATAGATGAAAAATACACATCAAAAGGTGAAATTGTAATAGCAGGTGGAAGTGCAGGGGGCCTACTTGTTGGAGCCTCTGTAAATCAAAAACCAGAGCTTTTTAAAGCGGTAATAGCGCACTGCCCATTTGTGGATGTTCTGAGCACCATGCTTGATGATACTCTTCCATTAACGCCAGGAGAATTTAAAGAATGGGGGAATCCAAAAGATCCAGAATATTTTGAATATATTAAATCCTATTCTCCATACGATAATGTAGAAGCAAAATCTTATCCTGCGTTTTTTGTTACAGCAGGAATATCCGACCCAAGAGTTGGATATTGGGAGCCGGCTAAATGGGTCGCAAAACTTCGTAAAATAAAAACTGACAATAATCTTATAATATTAAAAACCAATATGGATAGCGGTCACCATGGTGCATCGGGAAGATTCGATTATTTGAAAGAAATTGCACAAGAGTATTTGTTTGTTATTACAAGATTCTAAGAGTTTCTCATGAAAAATGCCTATAAGTGCGTCGCTTAAGTAAGTTCTGCGCTGCTCACCTATTAGCATAGGCTCCGCTGCTTGACTTACAAGCTCCTACTTCTAGCCTATTTTTAATGAGAAACTGTTTTATGAAAAATGCCTATAAGTGTGTTGTATGTATCTATTCGCGAGGGGGGCCTAAAAACCTCCAGTGTCACCCCGGCCGCAGAGCCGGGGTCCAGGTTTAATAAACCAGTCCGAAGGACTCATTATTATAAAGAGCAACAAGTTGCTGGATTATAATGCTGGACCCCGGATCACGACCCCGCTACGCTTGGTCTGTCCGGGGTGACAGTGCGTTTATGTCATTCCTGCCCTAGAGCAGAAATCCAAGCAAAAAAGCGAATGTTGTGGATTTGCTATATAATTAATAATTATAGCAACTTAAAGTCGAAATATTGGCCTTCGAATGGGTCATCTATTAATTCATAGTGCCACCATTCTTTTCTGTAAGGTCTAAAGCCATATTGCTCCATTTTTTTGCGTAAGAAGTTTCTCCAGGCTAGTTGCTCCTTTGTTATAAGGTCGCTATCGTGCCAAGATGCAAGGTCAAAAAAATCGAAGTGGCACCCCATATCAACCGACCCATCATCAATATTGGTAAAACTAAAACCATCAGAAAGCCCTCGCTGCTGCATTACAATAGGAGTCTGGCACGGTCTTTCTATTATTGTAAGGTCTATTGTGCTTCCGCTACAATGACGAGACCGGCTGCTTATATAGCCAAGTTCAAATACCTTCGATTTATCTATCCTAGGATAATATAGCTCTTTCATTCCTTGATCTTCAAGATCAGATGCCCAGTTTGCAAAATGAGTCAATGCCCTTTTGGGTCTATATGCATCATAAATCAGAAGAGACATTCCTTCATTCCTTAACTCACTTTGCAGCGCAATGAGTTTTTCCGCTGCTTGATATGTCATTACAGCTTTGCTAGATGCGTATCCATCAACAGCTTTGCCAACAAAGTTATTATCACCTGCATATCTAATATCTTCTAAGATGCTTGGATCTAAATCTTTTAAATAGCAAAATCCTTCAGGGAGGGGGGGGGCTTTTTTGCAAAGTTTTATACTTTCTAAAACACTATCTAATATCAAGCTTGCAGCAATTTTATCATCAATTTTATCGCGAGTTTTCCTATTCATTCCAGCGGATTTAAGTAGCGCAGTTGCAGCTTTAGATGTTAGACGTTCATCCTGCAAAAATATTGGTAAAGATAATGCATCATATATAGATTTAGCAAAATTGTGCACTAGGTGAGCGCTATCTGCCGCTGATCCATCCATATTCATAGGTATGCCTATAACTATACCACATGGCTTATATCTTTGAACTATTGGCAAAAGCTCATTACTTTCTGAAGAAATTACAGCTATAGGAATGGACATCGTAAGCTGCGGAGTTGAAACTGCAACGCCAAGTTTCTTAGTGCCAAAATCTAGCGCTAAAATTGGGGAATTATCCTTAAGGAGATTATAAAATTCTTGTATATCAGATGTTATCATGGTACTAATGCAGTGTTTATTGACCTGGTAGATTATATGTTAAAGATACCACCCGTGCAAGCTTTTCGGACTCCTGCAATAGCCGCTTTTATCTATGGTGTGTTGTTTAATGCTCCTATCATATTGCTGCGTTTTTCATATTTTAAAGCTGATATTTTTGCTGGAATCCTAGAAGTTACTAAGGAATTTGCTTATATATATCTCTCAAATTTTATATTATTTTACGGTCTTTCTGTAACTAGATTTACTTTTTTTGCTGGCTCTTTGTTTTTATTCATAACAGGAGCTATGGCAAGTTACTCTGTATTTTTCTTTAAATTATTCCCCACAAAACAGGTTATAAGAGCTTTGTTTGAAAATGAAATTTCTGAAAGTTCTGAGCTTATGAGCATAAAGCTGATATTATGGGTGCTTTTATCTATCGCTATATCGATATGGATTTTGCTTCGAGATAAAACAATCCATTCGTCTAAAGTAAGGATTTTGCCTTTGATAATGTTGGCGATTTTTTCTTATAATATAGCTCATCCTAAATATAAAATTCTTACTTTATATTTCCCTATGCAATATTTAAACAACAGCTATCGTTATATGGATGAGAAGCTCCATAAACGTTATAAAAGAGACATATCCGAAGGAGTAGAGCTAATTTCTGCTGGGGAGGGCGATATAGTTGGTGTTCTTGTGATTGGCGAATCTGCCAGGTACGACCATTTTTCTATAAATGGATATAAAAGGAAGACTACCCCTTTAATTTCTAAAATATCTAATCTTCATTCTTTTAAAGCGAGGTCTGACGCTACTGTTACATATCTTTCTGTACCATATATGCTAACGAATGTTGCAAAAGAAAATATTGACGAGGCGATATATAGCACAACTTTTCTTTCAATACTTACAAAAGCTTCTATTGACACAAGTTGGATTGGTACTCAAAATTTAATGAAATATATCCAAAATTATACCGACAGTAATATATATGATGAAGTAGCTATGACTATAATCCCAGGTGGGTCTGCTCTTTTCAAAATGAATGATTACGATGAAGTTATACTACCCTATCTGGATAACATTTTGCAGCGTAAAGGTAAGAAATTTATAGTGCTTCATACATCTGGTAGTCATTGGAATTATTCTATGAGATATCCTGAAAGTTATACGAAGTTTTCTCCCGCATGTAAGCGCGATGGAATGGTAAAAATCGACTTCAAAAGCTGTAGTCATGAGGAACTGGTAAATTCTTATGACAATAGCATAGTTTATACTGATTATATATTGGATCAGATAATATCTCGGCTGAAAGATAAAAAAGCATTTCTGATCTATGTGTCAGATCATGCTGAATCTCTTGGGGAAGAAGGAAGATATGGTCATGCTGGGAACTTACATTCAGAACAAACATCTATTCCTTTTATTTTTTGGTCATCAGATAAATTTACTCACCATCATACATCCTTAAACAAAGTTCTAAAAAGTAAAAAGTATGTGGAGCTTGATCATCGTTATATATTCAACTCATGTCTTGGATGTATGGGGATCAAATCTTCAATAATAGATAAGGGGCATAATTTATGCAGCCAGTAGATTCCGCATATATAATAGCTGGAGAGCAGTCCGGAGATATGATCGGGTCTAGTATAATGACTCAAATAAAGTTGATTAATCCTAAAATAAAATTCTTTGGCCTTGGTGGCGTGGCTATGGAAAATGCTGGCCTTAGAAGCATTTTTCCTATGAATTATATCAGTTTGATGGGAATATTTGAGATTCTGCCTCATATATTCCATATTAGAAAACTGATAAGGCAAACTGTAGATGATATAAAGTCCCAAAAGCCAGATGTTGTAGTGACAATAGATTCCCCTGGATTTTGTTACAGAGTTGCTAAAATTTTGCGTGAGGAATGGCCAGAAGTGCGTCTGATTCATGTGGTGGCACCAAGTGTTTGGGTTTATAAGCCAGGCAGGGCAAAGAAATTTGCTGAGGTTTACGACCATTTATTAACGCTTCTTCCATTTGAGCCTCCTTATTTTCAAAAAGAAGGGTTAGATTCCACTTTTATAGGGCATCCAGTATTTGAACAGGAGTTTTTGGATCATTCCAGCGACTTATCAAGCAGGAGCCTTGGTATAAATAAAGAGGCAGAAAGTGCCCTTGTCATTCCGGCCCTAGAGCCGGAATCCAGGTCCCAAAAAGAGCCTCAAAGCGGCGCATCATCATGCTGGATCCCGGATCACGACAACGCTGCGCCTGGTCTGTCCGGGATGACGTGTTCTCTTTGTCATTCAGGCGGCGGCACAAATCCAAGCGAAGAAAAAGTTATTTTAGTAACTCCAGGCAGCAGGGGAGGCGAAATAAAAAGACATATGCCCATATTTGTGGAGGCATTAAACAAACTAGCAAAAACCAAAGAATTCATTGCTTGTTTCTTGGTTCCTAACGAAGTTTGTGGATTGCTGGATGAATATTTGCTAAAAGCTGATTTCAAATACATAAGAGCAGATTCAAAAGACAAACTGAAATTTTATGCTTCTGCTGATCTTGCCCTTGCAAAATCCGGCACGAATACCCTGGAAATAGCGGCTTCTGGAACACCGATGATAGTGGCTTACAAGCTCAATTTCTTAACCAGCCTAATAATAAAACTTACAGCAAAAGTAAAATATGCCTCTCTAGTAAATATCATTGCGGGGAGTGAGATTCTGCCTGAATTTTTAATGTCCCGCTGCAATGTGGATGCTTTATCCAATGCTTTGTCTAATATGATGGATAATCCTGAAATAGGCAAAAAGCAAGTGAGGGAAGCGAAAAAAGTTCTAAAAACCATGGGACTTGGAGCTAAAAACACTCCATCCTTGCTAGCTGCAAATGTAATAATGGGTGAATAAATGGTTTACATGCCACATTGGCCTACTGCGCCTCTAAAGCCTTCAGAAAGCGGCCTTGAGAATGTGATAAAACTACTTAATGCGCTTGCAAATCCACACCTTAATCTTCCACCAACTATTCATATAGCGGGAACTAATGGTAAGGGCTCAACGGCAGCTTATTTTCGTGCTATATTTGAATCTGCGGGATATAAGGTTCATTGCTACACATCTCCACATCTGATAGATTTTAATGAAAGGATAGTTCTTGCTTCGGATATGATAAGTAATGATTATCTATTTGATATATGCGAAAGAACTCGTATTAAAGCTGAGGAGCTTTCCATTCAACCGAAGATATTTGAAGGCACCACTGTAGCGGCTTTTTTAGCATTTGCGGAGGTAAAAGCAGATGTGCTTATATTAGAGACTGGCATGGGGGGAAGGCTTGATCCAACTAATGTTGTGCCGGCTCCAGCCCTTACTGTGCTTACGCCAGTATCATTTGACCATATGGAATATTTAGGGCCTACTCTTCCTATAATCGCGGCAGAAAAGGGGGGTATAATTAGGCCGGGCGTGCCTTGTGTAG
>JAGOJE010000141.1 GCA_017995275.1 Rickettsiaceae bacterium
GGGTAAACATAATACTAATTAATCCCTGAAGGAGTTATCTATTCCGATTAGTCTTATGTTATGTTTGTGGAATTCTTTCCATATTGCAAGAAGAACATCGCTTTTGATTCTTAGTGATTCAGAGAGGTCTTCTACCCAGAAGCATAAACGCAAATTTACTCCGCCATATATAAAATCCTTTATTTCACATTTTATATAGTGGTCTTTCATTACTTCTTCGGATTTTTTAGATACTGCATATATTATTTCTATAGCTTTTTCTATGTCAGACTCTTCCGAGAGGGGGATGATTGCTTCTACCCTCATTTTGGTGTTACTGAATGTGAAGTTTGTTATGTGGTTCGTTATAAAGTCTTCATTTGGTATTATTACTTCTTTTCCATCGGGCATTTCAACAAGTACATAACGAGCAGCAATTTTTTTTACTGTTCCAAATATTCCGTTGCTTGTTTCTATAACATCACCTTCTCTTATTGCTTGTTCAAAAAGTAAGATAATGCCACTGAGGAAATTTGATGCGATTTTTTGTAGGCCTATACCTATCCCGATACCTATGGCTCCACTAAATACTGCTAGTGTTGTTATATCTATTCCCATTAAATGTAATGATGTAATACCAAATATGAAATAGATGCTTATTTGTGAGATTTTTGTTATTAGAGAGCGATTTCCCGGTTCTAAAACCTTAATATCTCGTATTCTTCTCTCAATAGATTCAGACAATAAATTAGCTAGATATACTAGTATTATTGCTATGAAGAGATCTCGCAATATTAAATATAACGATAGGCGTTTTGTACCTATATGTATAGAAACAATATCATTTTCAAGAAGCTGTTTTATTTCGTCCAAATATCCAAAATGCCCCAAAATAAATATACAAAGTACTATTGGTACTATAAAGTACCGAAATGTTGGAGATTTACATTTTGTTTGATCGTTTTGCATATTAATATGGTTTGAATGATTCATTAAATATACATACTACTTTTTTTCCAAGTCGGACAGTAAGTTTTTTAAATACTTGTTCTACTATGAATAAATTAGCATCAGAGCTACTTAATCGATGATTTACCATTGATTCATTTAGGTCGTCATCTACAGCGAATATGGCTGGTACTTCTGCATTTTTATCTCTGAATTGTAGATAAGTGAATTCTCCATCGTCATATATTTTAATAGGGGCTATTTCTTCATGTCCGCTTATACTATAATTGAAATTGTATTTTTCTGGATGTGTTAAGTCTGGCGCGGAATCTGGAGAGCTTGATTGAGCTACTGAATAGATCCCATCTTGATCCATTTCATCTGGGTATAAGAATTTTACATTAAATACAAGGTCTGGATCTCTTATATCTTCGGCTTCTTCTGCATATAATTCGAAGAAATATGTTCTTTTATTTGTTATCAATGTCATATTTGTTGTTGCATCTTGTTCCATAGGTTTTATGAAAATTCTAAAACCTGCGGGTACTATCTGCCAGCTTGTTGTGTCACCCATAGAAATACTTACTACTTCTTCGTCTTTTGCTAGTTCTATACATGATTGATAGCCATAATAGCCAATATATTTGAATACGTCATTTGCGCTATATGTTATAACTCTTATGCGGCTATCAATTGCTGTAGGGCGTGACTCTCTTATAGCAAAAGAGTGCCATGCACCAATTGCTGATATCAAAATCGCTAATAAAACTCCAGTGAAGATTTTTCTAGTGAGCATTATAATCTCTAATCAATTTTAAATTGTAATCTGTAACAACAAATTTGTAATCAGTTCCATTTGGTACATCTAGTGCTATAGGATCTGCATCAAATCCAATCCTTACAACCCAACCCAAATTTTCGAAAATTTTTCCATTATCATCTTCAGCTTTTGAGTCGAAATAAACTTCGACGTTATTATCATCAATGAAATTCGTTCTCCTTATAACGATGTTTCTTTTTGCTTCTGACTGGTATCTTAAAATGGGAGAATTTGGGTTATCTATGCTCAAGTAATCAGAATATTGATTAAGTATTCTTCTTGTAGAAGTCCCCTGAACATATTGGACTTGCTGATCTAATAAATCGTGATTATAACGTTCTCTCTTTGTTACATAATCTTCTATCATAATTTTTAATATCGATCTTAGAGGGTTATCTGGTATGGCTGTAGCTCTGATAACTTTGGCGTATTTTTCATTTTCGGAATTTGCATCTTCAACCGAAATAAAATATTTAACTTGATGAGACAGAGGAAACATTGATGTTGTTTCCATTAAAACAATACCAATTGTTGCTACAAAAACAGCAGCAACTACCATTAAAAACGACTTTTGCGTAAGTGGCGCTACATATTTGCCATAATACCATTTTCTGGAATAGGCGAAATATTCTCCGCTATCTATATATTCCCTTATTAAGTTATCAGACATAAGAAACCAATAATATATTCTTGGAAATTCTAGCATATTTTTTTTTTAATCAACCTAAATATCTCAATATTTGCTGTAAAATACATCACAAAAATATTTATTGTTGCCAGTAATACATAAGATCTGAAATTTTTGGCTACAAAATAGGCTATATTCTAACTTAAGTTGCAAAATTACTTTTTCGCTGATAGACTCATTTTTCAGGAATTCACTATAGATATTTCTATGAATATAAAATTGCTTACTGTAATAATAATTTTAGCTTCCAGCTTTTTTGTATCGTCTTGCCTCCCCGGTAAGGCTCCTTACGAAGTAAAAAGCCCTTGTGTATCAGGCGATTCTGAAAATCCTTGGGTCCGTAATCCTTGTATACGAAAGCCTCTTTCAAGAGATATAGCATAGCCTAAAACAATGAAAAAACCTGTTATAGCTATTACCTTAGATTACCATACCAATATAAATGGGTTCTTCTATTCAGAAAAGCCTTGGTATGCCCTTAGATGTGATTATTCACGGGTTGTTGCGTCATTAGGAGCTATTCCTATTTTAATATCATATGAATCTGATTTGATAGATGATATACTTAATATTGCAGATGGGCTGATAATTCCAGGTGGAGATTATCACATCCCCGGAAGTTTTTATGGGAATAGCGATTTAGAAAATGAGTATGGCAAGGTGAGAGCGGAATATGAAATAGCCTTGCTTAGAAATGCCCTTGATAGAAATATGCCAGTGCTTGGAATATGTAATGGTATGCAGTTGATGAATGTATGTTTTGGTGGTTCTTTAAAATATGTAGAAGGTCATTTGCAACCTTCGCCTAAATCGGTTCCTTAT
>JAGOJE010000142.1 GCA_017995275.1 Rickettsiaceae bacterium
GAGCTAGTTTTGCTCGAAATTGTTCATCTTTTCTCTTTGGTTTTCCCATTGTTCCTATCATATCTATAGATCTTAAATATTCATCCATTGCAATTATATGAAAATCCGTGAAAAATTGATATTGCCCTCTTGCTCTGGAATTTATTATTCTATCAGCTTTTTCATGGATTTCCGCGAATCTTAATTCGTCATCATTTGGGTCATATATTAAATATCCATCCCTTCTTTTGACAATTTCTATAATATGACCTCCTCCTGCGGATGGGAAATCAAGTCCAATCATGTTCGATCCCGGGGATTCTGACTCTCCATTTCTAACTCCAAATAGTGATTCAACGAATGAAGCGTCTTCTTCTATCTTTATTCCTTGTCGATGTTTCTTATAGGCATCTTGCATAAACTGAAATTGATGAGTTCTCTCTGCAAATCTATCTGACGGATGCTCTGCATAAATATTTTTTTTGAGTTTTTTGTTCCATCCATGTAATATATCTTCTGTGTTTTCATTCCAATGTTTCATACAGTAAAGAGTGAAGTTACAACATAACCCATGGCAATTTCCTCCTAGGTTAAGAATTGGGTTTCTCTCAAAGAGTCGGGTTTGATTAAGTGATTCTTCGTTTTCTGGCATTTTGCTGCTCCTGTATAATCATATGAATTAATTATACATGGATATTCACATAATCGCAAATTGAAGGTTGAAAAAGCTCATGAAATAACTATAAGCTGCGATAATTATGCGACAGAAGATATTTATAACCCGAATTTACTATAGGCGCTGTATTCACTTGCTTTTGTTATAACTTCATCCACAATTTCACTCGCTAGATCTTTTGGGGATTCAATTCCAAGCTTTTGTTTCATCCAAGATTTTTTAGGTGTAATATATTCGATTTTTACTTTATCCCCGAATTTTTCGCGTGCAAAACTATATAGATCGCTAATTCCATCTATAAGTCCAAATTCAGCAGCCACTTCTCCTGTCCAGAATTCTCCATTGAACAATATATCATCAGTTTGAGAAAGTTTTCTACGACGCTTTGTCTTCACATAATCTATGAAATGATCATGGATATATTTTTGCATATTCTTTATGATTCTAACATCAGATTCTTTTGCCTTCGTGAAAGGATCTAATATTGATTTATTATTTCCTTGCGTGTAGATTCTTCTTTCTATGCCTATTTTTTCTATGGCTTCATGGAATCCAAAGCCACTTGATATAACTCCTATGCTTCCTATTATTGAACTTTTTGAGGCGTAAATTTCGCTGCCAGCGCATGCAAGCCAATATCCACCAGATGCTGCAACGTCCTCAACGAAACTATAAACAGGGATTTCATTTTTTTCGGCTAGTGAAGTAATCCTCTGGGCTATTAGTTCTGATTGCACAGGGGATCCTCCAGGTGAGTTGATTATTAAGCACAAGGCTTTGAGTTTCGGTGTTTTGAATGCTTTTTCTATAGAATCATTCAATGATTCTATAGTTAGGCCTCCTTTTAAACCAACTTTCCCGATGACTCCTTGAAGCCTTAGCACAGCTATTGTGCCATGGTTTCTGAATTTATCAAAAAAATCAGAAATAAAAGTGCCTACCTTGTTTATATTTTGTTCTTCTACAATTTCTGCTCCAATAGAGAGTTTATGGCTTGTTTTTATTTTCATCTTTTTGCTCTTTTTGTTTTTTCTGTAATATTTGTTGGTTTAAGGAATTATCCTTATAGCTATTTTTTGGTTCTTCTGGATTGCCGGCTATATATGATAGTAAAATTTTCCGTACATCTTGATTGTGCCAATTTATAACGCCTTTAAACATTCCTACATTTTTTCCATCTGGTGTTATTATAAAACTTGTTGGCATTCCAACAACACCAAAGGCGCTAAATAGTTCATTTTTATAATCGTGAAATATAGATAGGTGCCTTATTTCATTTTCTGCATAGAATTTTTCTACAACTTTCACTCCTAGGTAATCTTCTGACACTGCTATAACTTCAAATGGCAGTTTTCTAAAATCCTTTTGTAATAGGTCAAGATCTGTCATTTCTGCAACACACGGGGCGCACCAACTTGCCCAAAAAACAAGCAAGATTGTTCTTCCTTCATATTCTTCCATAAAGTGTTTTTCACCTAGATTGTCGAATATAGGGATTTCATCTGGAACTAATTTGGCGTCGTACTTCTCATATTTCCATGATTGATCATGCGAGTGAGCCGAAAAAGCTATGAGTAATGTGGATAATATAATTGCTACTATGTTTTTCATCTTCAAATATACTTTAAACTGTGGTATCTTACACTTTTCGTTTTTAGGAGGCAAGTCTTTATGAAATATCTTATTTCGTCTTTTGTAATTCTATTACTTGCTTCTTGTGGGTTAAAAAAAGATTTAAAATTACCTAGTAATAATGAAATAAAACAATTGTCAAAAAATGGAAACAAAATCGCAGATTAATGCTTTAAGAGCAGAATTTGTAAAATTTGGTATTAATGGTTATATAATTCCGTCTACCGATGAATATGGTAGTGAATACACCTCTGAATCGGCCCGTAGGCTTGAATATATAACAGGTTTTACTGGATCAAACGGAGTCGCCGTTATTACATTGTCACAATCTTTATTTTTTACAGATTCTAGGTACTTTGAGCAAGCTCGTATTGAGCTAGATAAAGAGTTTCAGATATATGATTTAAAAATATTACGAGAAAAATTAGTCGGTTTTGATTTTGAGATAGGTTATGATGATATGCTGTTTACTGAAAAACAGCTAAATACATTTAAAAGTGCGAAATTAAAAGCGATAGATGGTAATTTGGTGGATTCTATTTGGCAGAATAAGCCAGAAAAGCCAGGTAGTAAAATTTTTCATTATCCAATAGAATATTCTGGGGAGGAATTTGCCTCTAAAATTGCGCGAGTGCGTGAGAATATGGTTAGTGATTATGTTTTGGTTACTGCAGCAGATTCAATCTGCTGGCTTCTCAATATAAGGGCTAGTGATGTAGAGTTTTGTCCATTAATGCTCGGATATCTTGTTTTTAGTAAGGATAAAATATGGTTATTTATTAATAATCCAGGAAGGATTTGCCTCGTAGAGCCTCATCTACCAGGTCTTATAGTAAAAGATGAAAGTGAAGTGAAGAACTTTCTTTTTAAGCTGAGTGGTACTGTTGCTGTAGATTTATCTTTTGCTCCGGCTGGCCTTGCGAGGCTTTGCAAAAATAAGCTGGATATTG
>JAGOJE010000143.1 GCA_017995275.1 Rickettsiaceae bacterium
GTGATACCCCCTTGATTCAAGCCTCTTTGCAAGTGATACAGCATTATCAAGAACTTGTTTTATATATGCCTTAAACTCAGGACGCAACGCCTCCCCAAAAGCAACAGCTTTAGCTCCTATTATATGCATTAGAGGTCCACCCTGTAAACCAGGGAATAAAGCCAAATTTATCCTCTTTCCTAATTCTTCATTATTGGAAAGAATAAGCCCTCCACGCGGCCCCCTCAAAGTTTTATGAGTAGTAGATGTTACCACATCCGCATAATCAATAGGATTCTGATGATAGCCAGTAGCTACAAGACCGGCAATATGAGCAATATCTGCTAGCAAATAAGCCCCTACTTTATCAGCAACTTTTCTAAATTTTGCAAAATCTATTTCGCGCGGATAGGCTGAATAACCTGCAATAATCATTTTAGGCTTATGTTTCAATGCCATTTCCTCTAATTGATCATAGTCAATTAGAAAATCTTCTTTCCTAACTCCATAAGATAGAGAATTGAACCACTTACCGGACATATTCACAGTAGCTCCATGAGTCAAATGCCCACCACTATCCATAGACATTCCCAGCACAGTATCACCAGGCTGCAAAAGAGACAAAAAAACTGCTTGATTAGCTTGAGAACCAGAATGCGGTTGAACATTTGCATAGCTACATTTGAATAATTGTTTTGCCCTTTCTATCGCGATAGATTCTAGCTCATCAACAAAATGACATCCATTATAATACCTCTTACCAGGATACCCTTCTGCATATTTATTGGTAAGAATAGATCCAGTAGCCTCAAGCACAGCTTTACTCACAAAATTCTCGGAAGCTATCAGTTCTATACAGCTTTCTTGACGCTTCCTTTCTTTTTCTATAATGCTATATATATCGTGGTCTTGATGTAATAAATAGTTCATTTTTCTATCTCCCTCTTCAGAAATTCTATTGCAGTTTTTATTCCCCTCATATCTATTGAATGAGCAATATCTGGAAATAAAAAGCTTGATACATTCATACCTTCTTTTTTCAAAGCTTCTTCAGCTATTTTAAGGTTATGAGCCGGCACTACATCATCCTCCATTCCATGGATAAGGCAAATTGGAGTCTCCCTTTGGATCACTTCATTTGGAGTAATCAACGAACCAGAAAACCCTACTACAGCTTTATAAGGAACTTCATTAGTAAGTGCTAGATATAAACTAGTCATAGTACCTTGAGAAAATCCTAATAATATGATTTTATCTTCTGATATATCGTGCAAAGCGGCCTTGTCTGATATCATTCTTCTTATTTTAGGAGCAACTCTCTCAAGCTCACTCTTCATAACATCGCCATCCCTATTTGCCAGACTAAACCACTGATATCCAAAAGGAAATAGATCGCAAGGTTCTATCCCATCAGGAGAAAAAAATTCTACATCTTTAAGGCTTTCAAAATAAGGACATAGAGCAGCAAGATCATCCCCGTTAGAGCCAAGCCCATGTAATAATACTAATAGATGTTTTTTCAATTTAGTTCCTCATTTAATTGTACAAACTATTCATATAATCGCTCAAAGTACATTATGTGAATAAAATATTCAATGTGAATAGTTTTTATCATTCAATTCCTTATAATATTTGCAGTAATTAGATATCGGACAGATGTTACAAGATGGCTTCCTAGCCTTACAAATATAGCGCCCATGTAGCACTAACCAGTGATGAGCGTCATAAAGCCACCTTTCTGGAATTAAATTCATTAATTCTTTTTCCACTTTATCGGGATTAGATGCATTTGATAAACCAATTCTTCCAGCAACTCTATGAACATGAGTATCAACCGGCATCGCCATCTTACCAAATGCTGCATTTAGAACAACATTCGCAGTTTTTCTACCAACTCCAGGAAGTTGTAACAATCCTTCCATATTATCCGGCACTTTGGAATTACAATTTTTCACTAAAATATTGCAAAGTTTAATTATATTTTCTGCTTTATTATTATAGAGCCCTATTGTTTTTATGTAAGTCTTAAGGCCATCTATACCTAGCGATAAAAATTCCTCTGGGGTTTGATATTTCTCAAATAGATTTTTAGTTGCTTTATTAACCCCAACATCCGTTGACTGGGCCGATAATATAACAGCCACAAGAAGTGTAAATGTGTTTTTATATTCTAACTCCGTCCTTGGGGCGGGGTTAAGGGCATAAAAAATCTCAAAAATCTTATCAATATGTGTAGTTTCCACTTTTGGTTCTTTTATAAATGTTGTATCATCTGCTGGTTATCAACTAGACCCATATGTTAAAATGTCTGAAAATATAATTCAAGAAATAGATTCATTAGTCAAAAATAATAAAGTGATACTCTTCATGAAAGGAAGCGCGAAAATGCCGCAATGTGGATTTTCGGCTGCTGTCGTCTATATATTAAACCAACTTGAAGTACCATTCATAGATGTAAATGTACTAGAAAATATGGAAATTAGAGAAGGCATAAAAATATACGCTGATTGGCCAACAATACCTCAACTTTACATAAATGGTGACTTTATCGGCGGCTGCGATATAGTACGAGAAATGTTTACAAAAGGTGAATTACAAGAACTACTAAAAACAATAAAATCATGAAAAAAATCCCATATTTTATTCTTGTTTTACTTTTACCTGCTATCACATTTGCTGGAGCTCCAGAAGCGTGGCAAATAGGTTTTCAAAAAGCTGCAACTCCAGTTATGGAAGATATAGAAAGATTGCATGGATTCCTGATGATAATATTATCTGGGATAGTAGTTATAGTGTTTGGATTACTTGCCTATGTATGCCTAAGATTTAATTCTAAAGTAAACCCGCTTCCAAGCAAATGTTCTCATAATGTGTTTATAGAGATAGTGTGGACAGTAATCCCCGCAATAATCCTTGTTGTAATAGCTATACCATCTTTCAGGAATTTATATATATCAGAAAAAATTCCAAAAGCAGATTTGACAGTGAAAGTTGTTGGATATCAATGGTATTGGCATTACCAATATCCAGATAATGGCGGCTTTGAATTTGATAGCTATATGGTAGAAGATAACGATCTAAAGAATGGTCAGTTACGGCTATTAGAAGTAGATAACAGAGTTGTTATACCAGCAGGAAAAATTGTAAAATTCGTAATTACAGCAGGGGATGTAATACATAGCTTTGCGGTGCCGGCATTTGGCATAAAAAGAGATGCAATAC
>JAGOJE010000144.1 GCA_017995275.1 Rickettsiaceae bacterium
TTTAAAGCGGTGCTTTTTTGCCACTGTTTTGAGTGGCTGGAAATAAAAAAAGGGGGCAAAAACCCCTTTTTTAAATAATAGAAGATTCATTACTGTTATTATGTTCCAGTAACGCAAGCTCCTCCTGCTGTTCCTGCGATGAATGAAATAATTTGTGCTGAGGAGAAAATTAACCCAATGCCAACGCCCATCATTGCGGCTGTGGTCCATTGCATTTTGCCCATGAACAAGCTAATACCTGTTGTAAATATTGCTATAGATGAAACTGCTCTTGCTGTATTTCCAGTTAGAAGCGTTGTAACTTTACATAATGTGCCACCTATGACGTCATTTTTGCTGTAGGTTGCAAAATACGCAAAAGCATTATCTGCTATAACAAATGATAGAGCTATAACTGTAAGGATGGAAAACATCCTCCAATACAAATCCCTATCTAGAACGAAATTTTTTTTCATAAATTTACACCGTTTGTCGCATTTGTAAATTAACTAATATAAATTAATTTGTCATGTGTTTGTTATTCTATATCAGTAGCGAAGGGGTTTCCAATATATAAAAGTAGTATAGTGACTAATATTAGCGAAAAAAATTTAAAGCGGTGCTTTTTTGCCACTGTTTTGAGTGGCTGGAAATAAAAAAAGGGGGCAAAAACCCCTTTTTTAAATAATAGAAGATTCATTACTGTTATTATGTTCCAGTAACGCAAGCTCCTCCTGACCCAGAAATGAATGTAATAATTGACGCTGAGGAGAAAATTAATCCAATGCCAACGCCTATCATTGCAGCTGTGGTCCATTGCATTTTGCCCATGAACAAGCTAATACCTGTTGTAAATATTGCTATAGATGAAACTGCTCTTGCTGTATTTCCCGTTAGAAGTGTTGTAACTTTACATAATGTGCCACCTATGACGTCATTTTTATCGTAGGTTGCAAAATTCGCAAAAGCATTATCTGCCATAACAAATGATAGAGCTATAATTGTAAGGATGGAACACATCCTCCAATATAAATCCCTATCTAGAACGAAGTTTTTTTTCATAAAATATACCTATTTATTGCATTTGTAGATTGACAATAACCCGCTTAAACCTTAAGAACAATGTTTTTTTTGTAGTTGGTGCGGACTATTTTGTAGAAAAATGTTAAATGTGTGTTTTTTTGCAACTATTTTCTTAATAAGGCTAGTTTTTTTTGATAAGTTCCCGTGCGGCTTCTTTTGCTATATGAGTTATTTTCTGTCCAGAGATCATACGCGCTATTTCCTCTAGCTTTTCTTCTTCGGATAATATTTTTGCCATGCTAGAAGTTGCCCCGTCTTTTATATATTTATGTACGAATATGTGGTTGTCGGCTTTTCCAGCTACTTGTGGCTGGTGGGTTATAGCAATTACTTGAGACGCTAGGCTTAAAAATTTCAACCTTTCTCCTACCGAATCGGCAACCATTCCTCCGATGCCAGTATCTACTTCATCAAATATTATTGTTGGTTTGCTAAATTTGTCGAATAATGCAACTTTTATGGCTAACATGAATCTTGTCAATTCCCCTCCAGATGCTATTTTCTCAACAGATGCCATGTCACTTCCAAGATTAGTGGATGCAATGAACTTTATTCCATCTATGCCATTGGTTGTAGCATTTTCCAATTCAAGACTTTTGAAGTCTACTTTAAATACAGCATTACCCATTTGGAGATATGAGAGTTCTGACTTTATTTTATTCTCTAGATTCTCCGATGCGGATTTTCTTTTCTTTGAAAGATCCAAAGCTGCTTTTTCATATTGTTTTTTCAGCTTTTCTATCTCTCCTATCAAATTTCCTTCTGATATTACTTTTTCCTTTAATATTGATAGTTTTTCTTCTGACTCTTTCAAAAACTTTCCGACTTGGCTTGCTTGTATATTATGTTTGCGCGCCATATCTCTTATTGCAAATAGTCTTTCTTCAACTGATTCTATATCTCCTTCTTCAGTTTCTCTTAATTTGGACTCAAGAAAATTTGTTGCTTCATCTATATGGACGAGAGCTTCATCTAGCATTTTTGATAATTCTTCGAATAAGCCATCCTTATCTTGTCTATTTATTATCTTTTGCGTATTTATTATTTGAGAGTCAATAGCTGGGGATGTGAGAGAATTGTGAATGTCCATAAGTAAATTACGGCTTTTCTCATATTTCTGTAGCTCTAGTCTTTTTGTTGCAAGCTCTTCTTCTTCGCCTTCCTTTACTGCAAGTATTGAAATTTCATTTACAACAAATTCTAGATAATCTATTTCGCGTTCTATTAGATGTTTTTCCTTAGAGAGCTCTTCTAAGCAACGTTCTAGATTTTTCCATTCTTTGAATATTTGAGAAATTTCCTTTCTATCTTGCTCTAAGTTGCCATAGCTATCAACTATTTGTAAATGAGTAGATGGATCAAGCAAAGCGCTGTGGCTATTTTGTCCATGTATTTCTACTATTTGATTTGCTATGGATTCCAAGAATTTCTGAGTTACAATTTGGTCGTTAATAGATATTTTTTTGCGACCATTCTCGAATTGTTGCCTTTTTATCAGTATAGAACCATCATGCTCAATATCATTTTCTTGTAAAATTGTGACTAAAGATTCAGGCACTTTGGCCTCTAAAGTTACTACGCAACTTTCGGTTCCTTTCTTTATAACTCCTACATCAAATTTATAGCCAAGGCAAAATAATATAGCATCTAGAAGTATGGACTTTCCAGCACCGGTTTCGCCAGTTATTACATGTAGCCCTGTTGAAAAGTCTAGGTCAAGCTTATCGATCAGTATAAAATTTTTTGCAGATAGACTAAGTAGCATATGAAATATATAGATGTTATTTTCAGAAAATTAAGTAAAACAAATGATTACGTCAAGTTATATTTCCTCATTGACAGTAAAATACATATAGATGGAATTACAGCTATTGATGTAAATAAGAAAAAGTTAGACCATCCGTAGCTTTCTACAAAAAAGCCTGCAAAGCTTGGAAGTATAGAGCGCGACAACCCCATCATGGATGTTAAAAAAGCATATTGAGTTGCTCTATATGTGCCTTTGCATAAGGCTATGATAAATGCCATATAACAGGCCATGGTTGCCCCACCAGTTATGCTCTCAAACCATATAGATATGAATAAAATAATCCAATTATGCCCAACGCTATTTTGAAGGGAAAA
>JAGOJE010000145.1 GCA_017995275.1 Rickettsiaceae bacterium
CCTATTGCCTAATTCATCGCTTATTTTTTGCCCCACCCATTCAAGAGCACTCATATTAAAAATAGCACCAGGATTTAAGGATATAAGCTTTTTAATTATTTCTGTATCAATATCAGGAATATTGTTCTGAACATTTATTGTGCCAAGTCTATACCTTTGGCCTTCTTCTATGGAATATGTAGCAACGAAGTATTTTTTGGTTGGAGATAGCTCAGCAGTAGCAGAAATAACTGTAAAGTCCGCAAATCCTAATGATTGATAAAATCTTGTGAGAAGCTCCTTATCATATTCCATTCTATCAGGATCGTAAGTATCATTACTATCCATGAATTTGTACCAAGCTGTTTCTTTGGTCATTATTATTGAGCGCAATTCACTTGAACTATAATTCTCGTTACCAACGAAATATATATATTTTATTGCGGTTTTAGGACCTTCCGTAATATGGAAAATAACCTTCACCCTATTATTTTGCAACTTTTCTATTTCTGCAGAAACTTTTACAGAAAAACGACCAGTTCTTTTATAAATTTCTGTTATTTTATCACAATCCGCCTGCATTTTTGCATTACTTAAAGAATCGCCAACTTCTGTGGCAGTTTCCCTAGATAAAATATCCGACTTCAATTTACTATTACCTTTGAAAACCACAGAACTTACAACAGGAGTTTCTTTTACATTCACTATCAAATGACCTGAATTAAAACTGAGCTCTATAGTTTCGAACATAGATGTAGCATAAAGGCTCTTAATACCCTGAACCTTTGAATCAGAATTAAAATCATCCCCTACTTTCAAACTCAGATAATTTTTTACTGTATCAGCCTCTATCCTTTGGTTACCAGATACCGTTATTGACGATATCCTATCCGCTAATACAGAGGACGTTATAAAGCAAAACAGCGCTAATGAAAGCAGAAATCCTATTAAATTCTTCACAATTCAGGCTCAATAATAATTATAAGAATAAGCCTTTTATATCATTTAAGGTGGAAATTACAATAAGAAAAATTACCATAACCACCCCAGCAATATAAAGCCAACGCTCTAGTTTTTTATAAGATGATTTACTGCAAAGACGCTCCAAAGCGATAAGGACTAGGCGCCCACCATCAAGCACTGGTATTGGCAATAAATTCATAAACCCTATATTTACTGACATAAATGCTATAAACAGCAAAACAGATCCGTGCTGCATAGCTCTTCCAGACTCTTTTGCTATGGCTATAACTCCGCCTACCTGCTTAGCACCAGAAACAGAAGTCACCATTCTTGCCACGCCTTCAACCATATTAAATGTAATATTGTATACATCTGCGCAAGCAGCGCCAAAAGATGCCACAAGCCCTAATTTCGAACGTTCTATTTTACTTTCATCTGGCCTTACTCCTATTATCATCCTACCATCTTCCGAAATTTCTGGTTTTATAGAAAAATGCAAAATCTTGCTTCCCCTTCTAACGTCCATTTCTATAGATTCCGAAGTATGTGATGCAATAATACTACGCAACTGAAAAAAATCTTGCACCTCAAAAGACATGGCTCTTATTATTTCATCTCCCTTTTCTATACCAGCATTATAGGCCGGAGAATTCTTAAATACCTCACCAACAAAAGCAGGCTGTTTCACTATTTTTCCCGCAGAAAGATATAGCCCAGTGAAAATTATTATCGCAAGGATGTAGTTGGCTATGGGCCCAGCTGCTATAATAACAGCTCTAGAAATGGCACTTTTACAGGCAAAGGATTTTTCCCTCTCTTGCTTACTCATTACAGCTATTGCATCTTCATCCGCCCTGCTATAAGCATCTTTATCGCCATACATTTTAACAAATCCACCAAGAGGAAATATTCTAACTCTCCACCATGTCCCCCTCGAATCTTTCCTGCCAAATATTTGCTTACCAAAGCCTATTGAAAATTCCTCAACTTTAACTCCCAAAGATATAGCAGCAAAATAATGGCCGTATTCGTGAACAAATACTATAACACCAAGTACAATAAGAAACCCTATCAATGTAAACATTCTTAAACCAATTTAGAAATTCATATGAGTTATTATAGTGATAACTCTTTGACTAGTCTCGAGTTTTTTGTTATATAGTTCTCTTATTATAAATAATGTGCGCGGAATGACTATCATAAATACGAAGACTATGGCAAGAATAGCGTCTGTGCAGGCATTATACCAATATGCTATAAATGGCGAGACTCAAAATCCGGAAAGCCTAATTTCTTCCATAAACAGTTACTATAAGGATAGTAATATGTGGGAGGACTTGGGGGAAGAGTCAGAAAAATCAAAATTCAAAATAAATGTTGGGTTACTTACCAATATTATAAAATTAGCGATAGAGCATAAAGATAGTATTGACGAAATAATATCCCAGAATTTAGGGGATGAATGGCAATTCAAAAACTTACATCTTACTCTTATAGCACTCTTAAGGGCTGGGATATGTGAAATATTATATTTTCCAGAAACTCCGCGCAAAGTGGTAATAAATGAATTCACAAATATAGCTAGCGATATGCTAAAAGAAGGAGAAATATCTTTTGTTAACTCCTTGCTTGATAAAGTTAGTATGGAGCGGGAAGCAATCCTAAAACAGAGCCTGTAGATCATGGACAATTTTCGTAATAAATCTGTAAAATTAAAAAAACAGAAAAATCGTTCTAACTCATCAAAAAAATGGCTTTCTAGACAGCTAAATGATCCTTATGTTACAAAATCTAAAATAGATGGCTATAGATCTAGAGCTGCTTACAAAATAGTAGAAATCAATCAAAAATATAAGCTCTTCAAGCCAGGTATGAAAGTAGTAGATCTTGGAGCTGCACCTGGTGGGTGGAGTCAAATTGCTGCCAAGGAAGTTGGACAAGATGGAAGAGTAGTAGCTATAGATCTTCTGGAATTTGAACCAATAGAAGGCGTAATAAGCGCACAGATGGATTTCTACGATCCAGAGACTCCTACAAAACTTTCACAAATGCTTGGTGGAATGGCTGACATAATAATGAGCGACATGGCAGCAAATACCACTGGCCACGCAGCAACCGATCACATAAGAATAATGGATCTATGCGAAATGAGTTTCAACTTTGCGTGCAAAACACTAAGTAAAGGAGGCCACTTTATAGCAAAAATATTCAGGGGCGGCACT
>JAGOJE010000012.1 GCA_017995275.1 Rickettsiaceae bacterium
GGCTATCAGATTGCAATTGCAGCGTTGTATTATAAAATAGATACCTTTGAATTGTAGCCATAGAAGTTAAACTCTTATATGGCTACAAAGTGATATGAATTTAATTATTTAATAAAAAAGTATAAGTGTTTTCATGTAAGCCTGTGATTGACTTACTGATGATTATTCTTCTATATTAGGATTTTCTACATCTCCCGATATTTTTGATTCTGGTGTCTCAAATTCGTAGCATAATGAGCCGTCATTTCCTAATGTGATCTTAAGGGGGTTGGCTGGACAAGCCATAGGATCGGACTCTTGTACTTCTATTAGTTTGAAATTCATTGCAGTTGCGTCTTGGTATACTTTTGCTTCATCTTCTGGAAGAGAAGGCATCTGTGGAGTTATGGAAAGTGTTGTTCCTGTATCAGATACCTCTGCTTTCCAATCTCCAGCATCATCTGTATATGTAACTGCTGATTCAATTCTTGAAAGTGGGGCCATTGGTGGCATTGAGAAAGTTGGTGTATCTTTTGAATCGGTGTTTTTAGACATAAATTTTCTCCTATAAAAAATTAAAATGGAGTTGAATTAATATATCAAAAAAGATTTATATCAATAGTTTCTTAGAAGATTCTATCATTTTCTAGATTCTGAGTAAAAATTCTACTAATAAACTCTAAAGATTTATCAATTATACACTCTTTTATTATATTATTTGCTTTTTCGTTGCATCTAACAAGTAGGTTAACATTATGCGAGATGTCAGCGAAGTGGAATTCCTGAGCTCCACTTTGTTTTGTGCCTAATATTTCACCGCCTCCACGTAACAAAAGATCTTGTTCAGCTATGAAGAACCCATCTGTGCTGGATTTCATTATATTCAGCCTCTCCCTTGCAATAGATGAGGCTGCGGCGTAAATTAATATGCAAAAAGATGATAAGGATCCTCTACCCACTCTACCACGAAGTTGATGTAATTGAGCTAGGCCAAATCTTTCTGCATTTTCTATAACGATAATTGTTGCTTCGGGAACATCTATCCCCACTTCTACAACTGTTGTAGATACCAGCATGGAGATTTCTCCATTTTTAAATTTTTGCATTGTGGAATCTTTTTCATCGGACTGCATTTTTCCATGTACTAATCCAACCTTATCTCCAAACACTTCCTTGAAATATAGAAAGCGAGATATGCTATCTGCGGCTTCAAGTCTTCCTTCTAGCGATTCTTCTTCTGATTGTTGTTCTATCAGAGGGCATATCCAGTAGACTCTTTCTCCACAATCCATTTTTCTCTTTATGGATTTTATGATTTCTACGCTTTTGCTACTATGTTTTAGTAGGGTTATGATTTCTGGCCTGCAGCTTGGTTTGGATGTTAATTTAGATACGGACATATCACCAAATAAAGTCATTGTGAGACTTCTTGGTATTGGTGTGGCTGTCATTACTAACATATCAGGACATTTTGCTTTTTTCAAAAGTTCAGCTCTCTGTTCCACCCCAAATTTATGTTGTTCATCTATTATTATATATCCCAAATCATTAAACTGTACTTTGTTTTGGAATAAAGAATGAGTACCTATTAAAATTAATATTTCCCCAGCTTCTAATTTTTCTAATATCTCTTTTTTTTGTTTTGCTTTTGTTTTGCTGGTAAGTAGTGCAACTTCAATCCCGCTTCCATCAAGCGCTTTGGTGAAAAAGTTGTAATGCTGGCTGGCTAGAAGATCTGTGGGAGCCATTAGAGCGCTTTGCATATTTTTTGCTGCTACATTTAATATTGTAAGTAGTGCAACAAGAGTTTTTCCTGATCCAACGTCGCCTTGTAGCATTCTGGTCATACGGGTGCTAGATGATTGATCTTCCTCTATTTCATCTATAACATGCCTTTGTCCGTTGCTGAGTGTAAAGCCTATTTTTTGAAGGGCTGCGTTCTGCAAATTTTCTGCTTTGGGAAATGATATTCCTCTGCGGGCATTGTTTTCTTTTCTCGCTTTTGCAAGCATTAACTGGTTAGAAAGTAATTCTACTTCTGCAAGAAAAGCTGTG
The DNA here is from genome assembly GCA_017995275.1 of Rickettsiaceae bacterium. GTDB lineage: Bacteria > Pseudomonadota > Alphaproteobacteria > Rickettsiales > Rickettsiaceae > JAGOJE01. Next base: position 2,035 of record JAGOJE010000012.1, read on the forward strand.
GCTCTGGATATTTCCTCATGGTTATTTGGAGAATGTATCATTTTCATTGCCTTTACGAAATTTTCTCCATATTCACCACTTGCATTCATGGGTAAATTATCAATCAACAAAATAGCCCTTAAGATATAATCATGAAGTTGTTTATTATTTAGCCCATAGGTGAGGGGATATATAGGTTCCAATTCTTTTTTAGTTTGTGGATTCCATATGAATTCAGGATGAGCTATTTGATAGTAAAAGTCGTTGAATTCTACTTTTCCTTCTATGGTAATTTTAGTCCCAATCCTAAGTTTAGAAAATATATAAGGATGGATTTTGTTGAAAAACACAAGTGTTATGGAGCCTGTGTTATTTTCAACATATATCTTCATTGGCTTTCTGTTTTTCGGCATTTCAATGTCTTTTATTATAACATCAGTAACTATATGTTGTTGTGGTTGTAAATTTGATAAATTAGGTTTCAAATCTCTATCAATATAGCTATGCGGTTTATGGAGGAGTAAATCGGATGTAGAGCGTATTTTTAGACGGGTGAGAGCCTCATGAGCTGTTTTTGTGAGTTTTATGAGAGATGATACTGGCTTAAATAATAACTCTGACATATAATGCTATTACAATAAAAATAAATGTATGTATCCATTTGTGTGTGAACTGTGTCATCCCGGACATGCGAGCAAAAGCGAGCCGTGATCCGGGTCCAGTATATCTTCGTGGCTCTTTATTTGCCTGGACTCCTGCTTTCGCAGGAATGACAAGGGGCGACTGGAATGACACTCTCCACAAGTAGATACGAATGTACTATAAGTTTAGCCGATAACGAATATGAAATCCACAATATTAGAAAATTTATTTAATCAGACGCTTAATGCATTCGTGGTAAAAGGTAATAAAATTGCAGTTGCAGTGTCTGGTGGGCCAGATTCTCTTGCTCTTCTTCATTTTGCAAGTTCATGGGCGAAGGATTCGGCTGTTAAAGTTGTAGCGCTGACTGTTGATCATAGGTTGCGAGATGAATCTCAAAAAGAGGCAGAATATGTTGCATCTATATGCAAGAGTCTGGAGATTCCACACCATATATTAACTTGGCATAGAAAAGATGGCGATAAAGTGATGCATGATGCTTCAAGGCACGCTAGATATAACTTGCTCGCGCAGTATTGCAGAGAAAATAATATAGATACAATTCTCACTGCTCATAATGCGGATGATAAAATAGAGAATTTTCTTATAAGGCTTTCTAAAGCTAGTGGTCTTTTGGGGCTTATGCAAAATGATGTGAACTTTTACGGAAATATCAGAATATTACGTCCATTATCTAGCGTTTATAAAAAGGATCTTGAAGATTATATTGCTAATATTGGAGTGGAAGCTTGTTATGATCCATCAAATTCTGATCCTAAATATCAAAGGAGTAACATAAGAAAATGGTTGTCTATGATGCCAAAAGAGTTAGAGCCCGAGCTGTTTAAAGATAGGATGTTAAAAAGTATTTCATATCTTTCCGAATCTGGTGCGCATATTAGAGATCTTTTTATAAGTGAAATTGCTGAAAAGGCTGTAATTCACCCTTCAGGATATGCTACTTACAAGATTGGGGGTGCGTATCAAGATATAACGACAATGGTTCTTTCTCACTTACTTACTATAGTTAGCGGTCAAAGTTTTATTCCAAGGGCAGAAGCTGTGGAGAAGTTGTATGATGCGTTGATGGGGGGCTCACCGGTCCGGGATGACATGGGGTGTCATTGTTGTCATTCCTGCGAAGGCAGGAATCCAGGAGAAAAAAAGAGCCACGAAGTGGCGCATTATCAGCTGGATCCCGGATCACGGCTTGCAGGCTCGCCGGTCCCGGATGACATGGGGTGTCATTGTTGTCATTTCTGCGAAGGTAGGAATCCAGGAGAGAAAAAGAGCCACGGAGTGGCGCATTATCAGCTGGATCCCGGATCACGGCTTGCAGGCTCGCCTGTCCCGGATGACATGGGGTGTCATTGTTGTCATTCCTGCGAAAGCAGGAATCCAGGAAAATTCAAAGCTACATTACATGGTTGTATTGTCGAGAAAATAGGGAATAGAATATATTTCTACAGATCTTTTGGTAGGAATATGCCAGATGCAGTTCCTTTGAGTGCTGATATCAAATGGGATGGAAGGTGGAGAAGCCATATAAACAACAAAAATTTTATTGTTACTAATTTATCCATGAAGCAATATAGCGAGCTGAAGAAGGATGCTATTTTTGCTAAAAAATCCATAGGCGTAAAAAAGCAGCTGTTATTTACTTTGCCTGTGATATTGGATCAGGATCAAAAAGTTCTAGCAATACCTCACATAGATTATTATAATGGAGCATCGTTTATGGAAGGGGCTTTAGTTTTTGAGCCAAATTACATGTCGCGTTTAGTAGATTTTTGCTGGGGTAAGGTATGAATAATCAAGGTAGGAACATAATTATATGGCTGGTGATTTTTATGTCAGTCATTTTCTTTTTTGGATCATTCCAGGATGATATAGCAAGTTCAGGGAAGAAAAAGCTAGCATTGTCGGATTTTCTTGCTGAGCTAGATTCAAAACATATAGGTGAAGTTAAGATAGATGGAAGTAATATAGAAGGTAAGCTTACTGATGGAACTCCATTTTCTACTTACATAGGTAATTATCCTGAGGTTATTACAAAGATAGCATCAAGTGGAACTCGTTTTGATATTACTCCTCCTAATACTAAGATGCATTATTTAGTGAATTTGCTGTTTTCTGCATTTCCAGTGCTTTTGCTGATAGGTTTCTGGATATTCTTCATGAGGCAGATGAGTGGTGGCGGGAAAGGTGGTGCTTTAGGGTTTGGAAAGTCTAAAGCCAAGCTTTTATCTGAAAAGGGTGGTAAGGTCACTTTTAATGATGTTGCGGGTATTGAAGAAGCAAAGAATGAACTTCAGGAAATAGTCGATTTTCTTAGGGACCCAAGTAAATTTCAAAAAATAGGTGGTAAAATACCTAAGGGATGTTTGCTTATTGGCCCTCCTGGTACTGGTAAAACTCTCCTTGCAAGAGCAATAGCTGGTGAAGCTAATGTGCCTTTCTTCAGTATTTCTGGTTCGGATTTTGTGGAGATGTTTGTTGGCGTTGGTGCCAGCCGCGTGCGAGATATGTTTGAACAAGGTAAGAAAAATGCCCCATGTATCATTTTTATAGATGAGATTGACGCGGTAGGTCGCCATAGGGGAATAGGTCTTGGAGGTGGTAATGATGAGAGGGAGCAAACCTTAAATCAGATGCTTGTGGAGATGGATGGTTTTGAAGCTAACGAGGGGGTTGTAGTTATAGCCGCTACCAATAGGCCGGATGTTTTGGATCAGGCTCTTCTTCGTCCAGGAAGATTTGATAGGCAAATCACTGTATCAAATCCTGATATAAACGGTCGTGAAGCTATATTAAAAGTACATCTATCAAAGATAAAGTATGATTCTTCGGTTAATCCTAGAATAATCGCCAGGGGAACGCCTGGATTTTCTGGAGCGGAACTTGCAAATTTGGTGAATGAGGCGGCTCTTCTTGCAGCTCGTCATAATAAGTCTAAAGTTGTGATGCAAGATCTTGAAGATGCAAAGGACAAAGTAATGATGGGCCCAGAGCGTAGGTCAACTGTTATGACGGATGAAGAGAAAAAACTTACTGCTTATCATGAGGGTGGGCATGCTTTGGTTGGTCTTTACTGCCCAGCTTCGGACCCTATACATAAGGCTACGATAATACCTAGAGGGGGTGCTCTTGGTATGGTTATGCGTTTGCCTGAAAATGACCGTTTTTCCTTCCATGTAGATAAAATGGAGGCAGATATTGCTGTAGCAGTTGCAGGTAGAGTTGCTGAAGAAATTATCTTTGGAAGAGACAAAGTGACTTCTGGTGCGTCTTCAGATATTAAAATGGCAACAAAACTTGCAAGAGCGATGGTGACAGAATGGGGACTTAGTGAGAAAATAGGAATTATATATCATGGTGCTTCTAATGAAGATATATATACTGGTTCTCGTGGTGCTGTAAGGTCTGACCACACTTCTGAAACGATAGATGAAGAAGTAAAGAGAATAGTTGATGATGGTCACAAAAGGGCCACCAAGATTTTAAAAACTCATATAGATCAACTTCATCTTCTTGCAAAAACTTTGGTGGAAAAAGAGACCTTATCTGGTGATGAGATCAAGCGTCTGATTGGTATGGAAGTCAAGCCTTCTGCGGACCAAGCGCAAGAGAAAAAGCCAAGAAAGAAAAAGAGTGAGTAGTATTTTTATATGTTAAGATTTGTTCTGGGGCCTGGGGGTAGGGTGTATTTTGACCTGAAGCAGAATTTACCAGGCGAATCTGTTGCAGTTAAGAATTCGAAAGCTTTGTTAACTAAAATGATTGCAGAATTTGCATTTCGTGATATGTTTGCTAAGAAATTAAATCCAGAGGAATATGAATCTGTAATTTGCTTGCCAGAGGAAGTAACTAAGCAATATCTAGAATATATCTTGCAGATCATATCTTTAGCTAATAAAGCAGGTGCTTTGATAATTGGCAAAAGGCGTGTTGAGGATTGTATATCTTCGAGTAAAAATACTCATCATGTTTTAATAGTACAGGCAATTGATGCAAGTGCTTCTGAGAAGTTTCGTTGTGATGGAAAAATCCCTGTAGTGGAGATTTTTTCTAAGGAGCAGCTTTCAAAAGCTTGCGGTAAAGAAAATCTGCTATATACTGCTGTGCTTGGAGACTTTGCAAAGAAAGTAACACATTTTGCTGCTAAATATCAGGAATATATATGTAATTGAGGAAAAATGACAGAATCTGTAGAAAATAAACCTAAGAAATTAACGCTTAACAGCTCTAAATTGTCGCTGGGGAATCGTTCATTACCTCCAAAATCTTTGCAGCAAAATTTCATTACTTCGAAAACAAGTAGCAATGTTATGGTTGAGGTAAAGAAGAGCAAGGTTGGTTCTTCTCTGTCTCTAAACAAAAAGCCTGAGGTAACTGATGTGGAGGGTGCGCACTCTGCCGATCTTAGTCCTGAGCTTAGTAAAAAACTTAGCATATTCAAAAAAGCTGAGCGGATGAAAGCTGATGAAGAGGTTCGTGAGTCTAGACCTCAAGAAAGGGTTGGTTCTTTATCTCAATTTTCTGCTCCAAAAGTTACAGAAACAGAAGAAGATGAAATTGAAGATAAAATTGAGGAAGAGGGCGGTGGTACATTATCGCCTGATGATTTGGAAGTTGTTTTACCTAGCGTAAAAGATGGAGAGGTTGTTCCTCCTAAACAAGGGCCTGCTCATAACCCTAAAAAGTTAGATCATAAGCCGTTTGATGATGAAGATGAAATTGAGGCTAAGAAGCTAGATAATAAGCCTGGTATTGTTAAGGCAAAGATAGAAGAGCCTAAGAAGCTAAAGAAATCCGATCTTATGATTATGCTTGATGAAGAGGATGTGGACAATGACCGCGTTAAGAAAACGCGTAGTTTAGCTTCTATCAGAAGGGCAAGGGAAAAAGAAAAGCGTAAAGCTCAAGCTCAACAGCCTCAGGAAAAGGTGTATCGTGAAGTTATTGTTCCTGAAACAATTTCTGTTGGGGAGCTTGCTTCTAGGATGACCGAGAGGACATCTGATGTAATACGTGAGTTAATGAAGCTTGGCGTTATTGCAACTGCTAATCAGGATATAGACGCTGATACTGCAGAGCTTATTATATCAACATTTGGTCATAGTATCAAAAGAGTTCAGGAGTCTGATGTTGAGAATATTCTTCAAAATGAAGAAGATTCGCAAGAGCTTCTAAAGCCGAGAGCTCCTGTAGTTACTGTTATGGGGCATGTTGACCATGGTAAGACATCTCTGCTAGATGCCTTGAAGTCAACCAATGTTGTTGGTGGTGAAGCGGGTGGTATAACTCAGCATATAGGTGCTTATAGGGTTGTTCTTGAAAGTGGTGATGCTATAAGTTTTATAGATACTCCTGGCCATGCTGCATTTACTGAAATGCGTACTCGTGGAGCTCAAGTTACGGATATTGTTGTTCTTGTGGTTGCTGCTGATGATGGAATAAAGGCGCAAACTATAGAAGCCATAAGCCATGCGAAAGCAGCAAATGTTCCTATAATAGTTGCAATAAATAAAATAGACAAACCGGATGCTAACATAGAGCGCGTAAAAACGGAGCTTTTGCAGCATGATCTTGTGCCTGAGGATTTAGGTGGTGAGGTTATGGTTGTGCCTGTTTCAGCGAAATCCAGAACAAATTTGGATAAATTGGAAGAAGCTATATTATTACTTGCGGAAATGTTAGATCTTAAGGCGAATCCGAATGCTCCTGCCTCTGGTGTTGTTATAGAATCGAAGGTTGATAAGGCGAAGGGGGTTATGACAACGGTTCTTATAAACCGTGGTACCTTAAATGTAGGGGATATAGTTGTTGCTGGCGAAGCCGTTGGCCGCGTGAAGCTTATGGTTAATGATAAAGGCAAGCATGTGAAACATGTAACACCATCTGAGCCTGTGGAAATATTTGGTCTTGATAAAGCCCCATCTGCTGGTGATAAGATGAATGTTGTTCAGAGTGATAGGCAAGCGAGAGAGATTGCTGAATATAGAATGCGTACGAGAAAGGCAAGTAAGATTTCTATAACTCACCGTTCTAGCCTTGAAGAGTTGTTCCTCAAAGCATCTGGTGATAGTTCTATAAAAGAGCTTCCAGTAATTGTAAAAGGCGACGTACAAGGCTCTGTTGAGGCTATAATAAGTAGTATTACCAAGTTGTCTACTCCTGCAATTAGGTTAAAGGTTTTGCATAATGCTGTTGGGGCTATAAATGAATCTGACATTACATTAGCGAAAGCTTCTGGTGCTGTAGTAGTTGGCTTTAACGTAAGGGCAATAGGGCCTGCTTCTTTAATGGCTGATAAAGAAGGCGTGGATGTACGTTATTATTCTATAATCTATAACTTAATTGATGATATTAAATCGATAATGAGTGGCATGCTTGATCCTATAATACGTGAGGTATATATAGGTTCTGTTGAAATAAGGCAGGTATTTAATATTACTAAAGTTGGTAAAGTTGCGGGTTCTTATGTAACTAAAGGAGTTATAAAACGTGGTGCTGGCGTTAGGCTGCTGCGTGATAATATTGTAATTTACGAAGGCAAGTTAAAAACTCTAAAAAGATTCAAGGACGACGTTAAAGAGGTCAATGAAAATTACGAATGTGGTATAGCATTTGATAATTACGACGATATAAGAGTTGGTGATGTTGTGGAAGTATTTGAAAGGGTGGAGGAAAAACAACAATTATGACAGTTTTTTCAACACAATCTTTAAAGCGTAGTGCCAGGGCTAGTAGTTCTAGTCATCGTCAGTTGAAGGTTTCTGGTCTTATAAAGCTTGCAATTATAGAGGCTTTGCAGAGGGGGAGGGTGAAGGATCTTAGGTTAATAAACAATCCTGTAACTATAACTCATGTGGATGTAACGAGCGATCTTCAAATAGCCAATTGTTATATATTGCCTTTTGGGAAGGGCGGGCTCACTAAGGAAGAGCTTTTGGATGCTTTTGAAGTCTCTAAATACGACCTTAGGAAGATTGTTACTTCCAAAGTTGCTTTAAAATATTCTCCAGAACTTAGGTTTTTTTACGATCATGATTTTGACAATGCGTCTGATGTTTTGCAGTTTCTTCAGAGTAATAATTCTGGCGTTGCTAATTAGTTCTTGTGGGTTTCATCCTGTTTATGAAACAAGGGGTGGAGTTGCCCATCGTTCTATTCCGCAGTTAGAAATTTCTGAGATAGCTTCTGTTCCAGGGGCGATGTTGTATGAATCTTTATCATCTTTAATTGGAAGTTCACCTGGTAGCAAATATCTTTTAGAAATATCTTTATCAAATGCATCTCAAGATTCCATAATTTCTAAGAAATCGGACGTTGTTGAGATAAAAGTAATTCAAAATGTATCATTCAAAGTTATTGATAATGATAGTGGAAAGGAGATTTTGAATCAAAAATTTTCTGTTTACGGATATTACGGCGCTATGTATCAACCATATTCCAGTTATGTTGAATCTAGGGGCGCAAGCGAGAGCCTAGCTAAACATGCAGCTGATGAAATTCACAGAAGACTAATAATATTTTTTGATTCTATTCAAAAGGGGCGTTGAGCTCGTTCTTATTATCCATAACTGGTGTGAGCTGACTGGAGTCTTGGTCAACATGTAAGAGAGGCTCTGATCAAAACTTCCTTTTTTATATTATCATTGTCTCAATCTTGTCACATATTATTGATAATTATATCCCGTGCTTCTCTCAATGCAAGATTTTGTGGATTAAGCTCTATGGCTTTGTTTATGGTTGTCAATGCCTCTTGTTTCTTACCTAGAGTATCCAAAGTTTTTGCCTTTTCGTAATAAATGCTAGGATCATTAGGTTCTAACTGTAATGTCAAGTCAAAGTAATTTATAGCTTCTTCGCATCTACCCATAATACGTAAAACCAAAGCTTTGTTCTCATATCCCCCAAAAAAATCTGGTGCAATCTCAATTAGAATATCATTGATTCTTATTGCGTCATCATATCTTTTTAAAACTATTAGTAGCGAGCTTATAGCAAGATAAGCGTCAATGCTACTGGGATTGCATTCCAAAGCATCTTGATAAGATTTGAACGCTTCTTGCGCTTTGCATAAACTCTCTAAAGTGCGTCCTTTCTCAATGTGCCCCCTCTCATCTATCTGATTTAAAGCAATTGCTGCATCAAAAGCCTCGATAGCCTTCTCATACTTTTTTAAAGCCGCCAAATTTTGACCTTTATAAAAATACGAATCATAGTTGTTGTAATATGGTGCTTCTTTATTAAGTATTATTGCTTGATCAAAAGCCTTGATTGCTTCTTCAAATTCATTAAGGTTATGTAAATCAACTCCCTTATTATAAGATGCTTCTGGATTAGTAGGATCAAGTTTGATTGATTTGTTATAAGCTTTTACGGCTTCTTCATATTTACCAAGTTTAGACAATGCGGCACCAAAGTTAATATAAGTCTCTGGCTCTTCTGGGTCAATTTGAGTAGATAGCTCGTAATATTTGATTGCCTCCTCATATCTTTTTAAAGTATATAATGCCACGCCTTTATTAGCATAAGTTATTGCATTTTTTTGGTTAGCAATAATCGCAAGGTCATAGCTTTTTACAGCTTCTTCAGTCCTTCCAAGTTTCATTAACACCAAACCTCTAAAGTCATAAATATATGTCAAAAGTTCCTTTTCTACTAACGAAATAGCCTCATCAATAACTTCTAACGCCTGCTCATGATACCCAAGCGCAGTCAAGCTTTTTACTTTTTCTATATATATTCTACCATCATTTGGATTCTCTTGTATAGCTTCATTATACGCCTCTAGTGCGTCATCATAATGACCTGACTTAAGAAGGGATGCTGCAGCCGTGGCCATTTTTTTAGCCTCTAGGTTCTTATCCTTAATACTACCGCCAAATTTCCTTTTAAAAAAATTGATCATTTAATTTTTCCTTGAATAAAAATTTCGTTAAAAACGTTCTGAGTACTATTCAGGCTTAGAATCATCTATAATGATAGAAAAATAATACCATAAATTGTCTTCGCTTCCATTCATTAATCTTTTATAGACTTTTGAAGGGGGGA
>JAGOJE010000146.1 GCA_017995275.1 Rickettsiaceae bacterium
TACCATTAGAACATACAGCATCCCAGCGGCCAAATTTAGAGAAAGAATCTAGCACTCCCCTCATATCAATGCCGTAAGCCATATCCATATCAATAACAATTAGAATATCAAAATCATCATATTTCTCAGACTCTATTTCCTTCAGATATCTATTCCTACAATCAGCCAAAAACTGTATCTCAGGACGTTTCATATTATTAAAATCTTGAGATATTATTTTGACCTTATCATTCTTTTGTTCCCACTCCCTTAAAGACTCCTTGGTTCCATCTTTAGAATCATTTTCAAAAACCACAACCCGATAATCAGCAAAAAGATTCCCCAAAGACTCAATAGTTGCTCGTGTCATAGGCATATCATCATTATTATCACGCGTTATACCTAAAATTATAGCCTTATGTTTTATTGCTTCAGAAACACCCTCTGCAATTATGTCATTCCCTATAAAATTTAGCGCCTCAAGCATTTCACCATTTATTTTAGGAGAGCCTACTATCAAATATCTAGGTATCTTTTCTTTATATACAAGAATGCATAAAGTAAAGAAGAGCAAATTAAGGATGGCAAATATCTTTAAGAATTTCATAATAGAGCCTTAGCTGCCTTTATTGTGTTAGAAAGAAGAAAAGCTATAGTCATAGGACCAACTCCACCAGGTACTGGCGTAATATGGGATATTTTATGTAAAACATTTTCAAAATCAACGTCCCCAAAAAGAGCATATCCACTTTGAGATTCCACTCTAGTAATTCCAACATCTATTACCACAGAACCTTCTTTAAAATATTCTTCTGTTAAAAATTTAGGCCTACCTACCGCTGAAATCAAAATATCCGCAGACCTTGTTATCTCTGAAAGATTGATGCTATGTGAATGAGCAATAGTAACTGTACAATTATTCCTAAGAAGCAGCGCCGCCGTCGGTTTCCCTACTATTTGAGATCTACCGAGCACAACCGCATTTTTACCATCTAGATCTGTAACAGTTTTTAGCAAATGAAGCACACCAAGAGCTGTACATGGAACCATACCAGAATCATCCCCTATATGCAATTTACCAACATTCAATGGGTTAAAACCATCGACATCCTTTACAGGATTTATCTGAGATAATACAGACAAGGAATTTATATGTTTAGGCAAAGGCAATTGCACTATTATACCATGAACTGAGTTATCACTATTAAGTTCTGTAATTACCACGGAAAGATCTATTTGCGAAATTGAATTTGGAAGCTCTATTATCTCAGATAACATTCCTATTTTTTTAGCAAATTTAGCTTTATTGCGCACATATATTTGGCTTGCGGGATCATCTCCAACAATTATTACAACTAATTTTGGCTTAATATTGTGCTTAGATTGCAGACTTACTATCTCATCAGAGAGAGTAGCAAGCACAGCGTTACTTGCAAGTCTTCCGTCTATTACCTTTCCTAAAGTCATTCATTTACACCTTAATTGGCATTACCACAAATGTTGCATTAGGGAATTCTTCAGCCTTTAAAAGAGCTGGAGATGAAGCATCAGCAAATTCTATGGTAACTATACCAGTACCAGCGGCTGATAGAGTTTCCAATATATACCTTGGATTAAAACCTATAGAAACTGAATCACCTTCATATTTTGTCTCCTCGCCAACCATAAGAACCTCATGAGCTGCACCTCTAGTATCTCCACCATGAGCATGTATCTCTAGCCTATTTTCTTCGCAAATAATTTTCACAGCCCTGTGTTTATCTATTGTAATAGTTGCAACCCTATCCACAGCTGCAGCAAAAGAACTACCTGATATGGTGATTTTATTTGGGTTATCTGAAGGAATGAAAACATGATATTCAGGGAATGAACCATCTATCAATTTAGAAATCAGACTAACAGCTCCACATACAAATTTTACGCGATTTTGTCCAAAATGGATATCTAACCTTTTTTCTATAAATACTGGATCCTTAAGTATTTTCAAAAGTTCATGCACAGTTTTACGAGGTAAAATAATACCGAATGGAGTCATTTTCTTTTCTATATCTATAGAAGAGATAGAAAGCCTGTGTATATCAGTTGCAGCAGCTGTCAGCATAGATGGAGAGGATGGCAGAACGTGCAGATAAACACCATTGAGATTATACCTAGTCTCTTCAGTAGATATCGCAAATTTTGTATGTTCTAATATCTCTACAACTTTTCTTGCATCAGTTTCTATGTGACTTGCAGCACCTATATCCTCCATAAGAGGAAAAGAATCAGCTGGCAATGTTGAAAGTGTAAACTCACAATTAGTACTAGAAATATAAAGCTGCTGCCCATCTTCAAGAAATCTGAGTACAACATCCGGGTCAGGGATTTTCCTTATAATCTCACTAAATGTTTGAGCAGGAACCGTAATAGCCCCTTCATCTTTCGCTTGCACAGTAAGGCTTTGCTGAAGGGAAATATCCATATCCGTCGCAGTAACAGTTAGAGTACTATCTTTCACTTCGAGCTTTATATTGCTAAGTATAGGTATCACATTACGTTTTTCCACTACAGTACTAGACAGCCCAAGGAGATGTACAAAATCTTTAGTATTTACTATTATATCGAGTGGCATATTTTCTCTCCAATTTCTAATTTTGTAAAATTCGTATCAACAAATCTATTTCTTCCTGAAATTCACGATCTTGAGCAGCAAGCTCCTCAATTTTTTTTACCCCATGCATAACTGTGGTATGATCCTTATTACCAAATTTCTTTCCTATATCAGCAAGACTTTTTGGTGTTAAAATCTTAGATAAATACATAGCTATCTGCCTTGGCCTTGCAACCAAACGTAACCTTCTTGAAGAAGACATATCAGATACTTTTATATTATAACGCTCTGCAACTTTTTTCTGTATATCTTCTATAGTTATAATACGTTCATTGGCTCTAAGCAAATCCCTTAATATATCTTGCGTACTAGATAAAGTAATTTCTCTACCAACAAGTGTAGAATGGGCTATAACCTTATTAAGCGCCCCTTCTAGCTCCCTAACGTTCGACGTAATTTTTGAAGCAAGAAATTCTATGACATTTTGCGGAACATTAGTTTTAAGCTGCTCAAGCTTAGACTGCAAAATGCCAAGCCTTAATTCATAAGTTGTGCTATGTACATCTGCAACCAAC
>JAGOJE010000147.1 GCA_017995275.1 Rickettsiaceae bacterium
AAATACTAAATATATTTTTTTGTATGCGGCCCCTTGCTATTTTATTCAAAATGATATATAAGGCTTAAATGCTTAATCTTAAGCAAATTCACATGTAGAAAATTTGGTTGATGCGCGAATGCGTATTTACCTTCTTCTTGAAGGGCTTTCTACAATAGGTTTAAACTAAATAAATGAGGAAAATATGTCTACACTCCCTGCAGTTAGCATCAGCTCGCTATTAGAAGCTGGTGTACATTTCGGTCACAAAGCGGCTCGTTGGAATCCCAAAATGGCGCCTTATATATATGGTGTTCGTGATGATGTTCATATTATAGATTTGCAACACACTGTTGCATTGATTCAAGTAGCAATGAAGGAAATATATAAAACAGTTAGAAGGAATGGGAAGGTACTTTTTGTTGGAACAAAAGTGCAGGCTACGGATCTAATGGCTGAATGTGCTGAAAAATGCGGTCAACATTATGTAAATCATAGATGGTTAGGCGGAACATTGACAAACTGGGGTACTGTTTCAAGATCCATAAAAAAACTAGAAGAATATGAGCAAAAACTTGCCGATGAAGAAATAATATCTAATTATACTAAGAAAGAAGTTTTGGATATTACTCGTAAGAAAGATAAGCTTTATAGGGCTTTTTCTGGTATTAGGTCTATGGGGGGGCGTCCTGATCTTATAGTTATAATAGATACAAACAAAGAACATCTAGCAATTCAGGAAGCTAAGAAGCTTGGTATTCCTATTGTGGCTATTGTTGATACAAATTGCGATCCTGACGATATAGATTTTCCAGTGCCTGGTAATGATGATGCTATGAGGTCAATAAAGCTTTACACAAGCCTGTTTGCTGATGCCGCTCTTGTTGGAATAGAGGAGTCACTATCTGATTCTGGTGTTGATATTGGTGCTGTTTCAGATATTTCTTCAATAAAAGTTGATGCTGAAACTGGTGTTACAAAAATAAAATCTTCTAAGAAAGTTTCTAAAGCTTCCTCAAACGAAGAAAGTTCTGAAGCTAAGGCTGATTTTGAAGAGGCTCTAAAGCAAGAGAAAAAAACTAGATCTAAAAAATCTGAAGAAACAAATTAATATTGATGCAAGGATTAAGGAGAATAAAAAAATGATTACAGCTGCTCTTGTGAAAGATTTGCGCGAAAAAACTGGCGCAGGTATGATGGATTGTAAAAAAGCTTTAACAGAAACAAATGGAAATTTTGATGAGGCTATTGATTGGCTTCGTAAAAAAGGTCTTGCAGCTGCGGCTAAAAAGGCTGGTCGTGTTGCTGCGGAAGGTCTTACAGCTGCATTTGTTGAGGGAACCACTGGTGCTATAGTAGAAGTGAATTCTGAGACGGATTTTGTGGCAAGAAATGATCAATTCCAGAAAATGGTTTCTGATATAGCAAAACTTGCAATTAGAGCAAGCGATGTTGAATCTCTGAAGGGTGCTCAAATGCCTTCTGGCAAAACTGTAGATGAAGAGATTGTAGAGAATGTTGCCACTATCGGTGAGAACCTAAGTCTTCGTAGGATGAATGTTGTGAAAGTAACTGATGGCGTTATTGCTTCATATATTCACAATGCTGTTACAGATGGTATGGGAAAAATTGCTGTAGTTGTGGCTCTTGAATCAACCGGCGATAAAAGTAAGCTTATGACTTTGGGTAAGCAAATAGCTATGCATATAGCTGCTGCGAGGCCTCAGTCTCTAAATGTGGAAGAGCTTGATCCTGCAATTGTTGCTAAAGAAAGAGAGATATTCTTTGAGCAATCACGTGCTTCTGGTAAGCCAGATAGTATAATTGAAAAGATGGTTGAAGGAAGAATTCGTAAATTCTATGAAGAAGCTGTTCTTCTTGAACAAGTTTTTGTTATAGATGGAAAAACAAAAATAAAAGATGTTGTGGAAGCTGCTGCGAAAGAAATTGGAGCCTCAGTTATACTTAAAGCTTTTGGAAGATTTGAGTTAGGTGAGGGAATAGAGCAGGAGGAGAAAGACTTCGCTTCTGAAGTTGCTGCTGTTGCTGGCGGTGCTGCGTAGTAAAAATAGTGTCATCTCAGGTGGGGTGAGCGGAAAGCAAGGCGCGATCCGGGATCCGGCAAATGAGTCCTTAGGGCTGGTTTACCCCCCTACGCCAAGGCTCTAGGCGATAGGGCCGCAGCAGGAATGACATAAACGCACTGTCATCCAAGACATACCAAGCGCAGCGGTGTCCTGATCCGGGATCCAGCATTACAATGTTGCCACTTTGTGGCTCTTTATTTACTTATCCTACAGTAACGAGTATTTAGCTCATTATGAAAAGATCTGCTGAATGTTTACGTGATGAAAAATCACAAAAGGATGAAGACGACGATTTTCAATCTAACCTTGAAGTTTTGATTTACCCCCAGCTGTTTATTGATGGATTGTTTTTTTCTCGCGATATATTGGGTTGTTATATTACAACCTTTTCTTTAGAAGGCCTAACTGACTGGAGTTTTTTTACAAAGCGCCAAAAATCTTTATTTATGTATGGTTGTCTTTTCGGTAACTTGAGGCATCAGGAAGTTGTTTCTATTTTATGTGAAGTAGAAGGATGTAATCCCAATATGTCACTTAAGGAAATTTGCGGTGTGAGTTCTAATCTTACTCCATTTTTGAAAGCCTGTTTTGATGGTTACATAGAAACTGTAAAATATTTTTTAAATGAAGGCTTTGTTTTTGCTCATCATCCTTTCCAATCAGAATATGGCATCAATGCTATAGAAAAGATATCAAAATTACATCCAGAGATTATAGAATATTTTTCCTTTTTTGATCACGAAATACAGCGACTTGCGAACTTGGCTATGACTATTAATGATGGAACTGTCACAGATAAAAATCTTCTTGATATAAAGGATTTTTATGATTCTATTAGTAACGACGCAATATTTCTTGAAATATTTTCTCAAAAAGAAAAATATAAAGATTTTACTAGTCAAGAGATAGGCTCTAAGATACAAGAACTGAGTGAGGCTTTTGAAAATATGGGTGAGGTATTAATTTCTGGTGGGATTTTCGAGAACTCTGGGAGTTCGTGTTGCTAATAGTTGTAATTACGTTGCAATTTTAAACTTATAATTTAAAAAAGGTATTTTTATGAGTAAAATTTCGA
>JAGOJE010000013.1 GCA_017995275.1 Rickettsiaceae bacterium
GTCTTGTATATCCACTTTTTTACCTGTATTAAATTTATAACGCAAATTATTCACATTGTGCAATTGTTGCAATATATTTATTGGCCTTTTGTAAGGGCTTATTAACATATACATGTTAAAAAACATGCTAGGTCCTTTATAAAAGTTTAGAAATTTTTCCCCAGACAAAAAAACCACGAAGTGGCTCTTTTTTATTTGGAATGAGTCCTTTGGGCTGTTTTTTGCCTGGATTTTGGCAGATGGGCGGCGGGCGGAGTGACGTGGTAGAGGAATGATCTCCGCCACATAGTCATCCATATAAAAATATCTTGGCAAATTAATGCAAGTATTTTGAGAGTTTTTTCTTGATCTCAGGCATTGCTTTATTACCTGCTTCTATACCAGCTCTATATAGATCCTCACGTTTGTGATCATCAAATATTCCAATTTCCCCAACTTCTGGCCTAATTAAAATATCAGCTTCCTTGCCAAGGACTTTGTTTAGTGTGCTATAGGTTATGCTTAAAGATTTAAATGTTAAATCTAGCATATTAGAGACTTCTTTTCTACTTACTTGTGTGCTTACATCTATCGCAATTATTATGTCTGGGTTATATTTCTTTGCAACATCTATAGCAAGTGGAGCTGTAACCCCACCATCTACAAGCGTTCTTCCATATAATTTAACAGGAGCAAATAATCCAGGTATTGAATAAGAGGCTCTGACAGCAGGAGCTATAAGGCCACTGCTTATAGGGAAAGTTTCTCCGGCGATAACATCAGTAGTTACCGCTACAAAAGGTATTTTTAGCTGATCAAAAGTTTTTGCTTTCATATTAGCCTTTAGGAACTTTTCTCCATTTTCTCCATTAATAACGCTAGAACGTGTACTATAAGTTCCATTTAAAGCTGCAAGTAATGAAAAGCTCATTAAATCAGCCTTTTTAAAGGAGAAATACTCATTTTTTAACTTAGCAGCATCTGGATTATCTGCATATAATGCCCCAGCTATACTGCCACCACTGGTTCCTACTATCAAATCTATAGGTATACCATTCTTCTCAAGTACAGATATTACTCCAAGTTGAGATATGCATTTTGCCCCGCCACCACCTAGGACAAGCGCTACTCTTATCTTTTTTTCAATTGCTACAGGTGGTTTTGGTTTTGCCAAGAAGTCGTAATTTATTTTGAATTTATAACCACAAGAGGATAACAGAGCGGCAGATAAAAATAATACTACAAATCTCATATCAAAAACACATATGCAAGGGTTAAAAAAGTAAAGAATCCAAAAGAATCCGTTAAAGCTGTAAGCAAAACACCAGAAGATGCTGCTGGGTCTATATCAAAACTATCCAAAATTATAGGAATTGCTGATCCAAATAGCCCGGCAACTATGAAGTTTATAATAACTGCCGATGCAAAGACCATGCTAAGGTCTGTATTACCGAATAATATGAAGGAAAAACTAGCCCCAAGAGCTGATAAAACAACGCCATTTAGCGCGCATACCATAAGCTCCTTCAGTACTGCCTTTTTATAAGTAGATAGTGTTATGTCCTTATTAGACAAAGCCCTAACTGTAACAGTCATAGCCTGAGTGCCAGCATTACCGCCCATTGATGCTACAACAGGCATTATTGCAGCAAGCGCTACAACAGCTTCTATCGTGGCGCTGAACTGATTTATCACCACGGATGTAATGAAGGCTGTTACTAAATTTAAGAAAAGCCATGAGAATCTATGCTTAGCAGTAAGGAGCAATGAACTAGCTATATCTTGAGTCTTAATACCGCCAAGCTGCATCAAATTTTCTTCCGTTTGTTGCTCAACTATATATAGCATATTGTCTATAGATACAGTGCCTACTATTTTTTTAGTCGTTTTATTTACTATAGGTACTATCGTTAGAGTATATTGCTTGAATATATAAGATAGCTGGTTAAGATCCGTAGACGTATCTGCAATCTTAAAATCCTCATTCATTAGCTGCCTTATAGGAGTATTTCTTGAATGCTTAAGCAGTGTGGATAGAAGTATATTCCCTACGGGTTTATTTCGTGAATCTATTATTATAGCAGCGTGAAAATCCTTTTCGCTATTCTTATGCCGTATGGAATCTATAGATTGACCAACCGTCCAGTGATCCATAAAGGAAACAAATTCTGTTTCCATAACCCGCCCAGCCGTGTGTTCCGGATAAGTAAAGCCTTCGAGGATGTACTTTTGCTTTTCAGCGGTAAGTAAAGATAATATGGTCTCCTTAGCTTCAATGCTGAAGCTTTCCATTACCTCTATAACATCTTCAGTATCTATTTCCTCAACCCAGGATGCTATTTGAGATGGAGTGGCTATATTCTCTATGGAACGCCTTGTATCAAAATTTACCCATATTAGGGTTTCGGGCTTGAAATCGCTGCCAAGGATATGTATAACTTGCTCTCTAACATCATAAGCAGATTCATTTAGAAAGTCCGCAATATCTGCATGGTGCATTTCTAAAAGAATACCCTTTGCTTCTGTGTTTTTAGAATTAGATAAAAGTTCTTGTATTTGTTCAAATGTGACGCTTAAATTCTCGCTATAAGACGGAAGTATATGATTTTTATGAGAATCTGTCATATTATTCCCTCCTTAGCTTTAAGCAATTGTGGGTTAGCTTTGGTGCGGCCAAGAAGATTTGAACTTCCACTCCTTGCAGAACAGCGACCTCAACACTGCGCGTCTACCAATTTCGCCATGGCCGCAAACATCGACTTATAGCATAAGCCTGTACACTCAAATGTAAGAGCATATATGATTTTTGCTGAACTATTTAATAGCAAATTATTCAATAATATGCAATTATAAAACAAACAACTGTGGAAGAAATTTATATGACGGAGCAAAAACTTGGTAATAATTTGACGTTTGACCTTATAAGAGCGACTGAAGCTGCTGCTATAGCATCTCATAAAATGTTTGGTATGGGAGACGAAAAAGCAGCAGATGGTGTAGCTGTAGATGCTATGCGCGCTGAGCTTCGACAAATAAATATCAATGGTACTATAGTTATAGGTGAAGGGGAAAGAGATGAGGCTCCTATGCTATATATAGGCGAAAAAATAGGTACTGGTAATGGGCTAGAGGTGGATATAGCTGTGGATCCCCTTGAGGGAACAACAATTCTCGCTACTGGAAAAAATAATGCGCTATCTGTTATAGCAGCAGCTGAATGTGGCAAATTTCTTCGCGCGCCAGATGTATATATGGATAAAATAGCTATAGGTTTTGATTTTCATGAGCAAATAATTGATCTTGATAATAGCCCTGAGCAAAATCTAAAAAATATAGCTCTTGCGAAAAAATGCGAAATCTCTGACCTTGTAGTCTCTATCTTAGATAGGGAGCGCCATCAAGACCTTATAGCAAAAGTACGTGCAGCTGGTGCTAGAATAGCTCTCATTCAGGATGGTGATATTTCGGCTGTTATTTCCACTGCAATAAAAAAAACTCATATTGATGTATATATGGGGGTTGGTGGAGCGCCAGAAGGAGTTCTTGCGGCTGCGGCTCTTTGTACGTTAGGTGGGCAAATGGCATCTCGTTTAGTGTTTAGAAATGATGAAGAAAAACGAAGGGCTATAAATATGGGAATTAAAGATTTAAACAAGCAATATAGACTTAGCGATATGGCATTTGGGGATGTTATATTTGCTGCTACTGCGGTGACTCCTGGATCTTTAATTAAAAAGGGTGTCCATTTTAAAAATGGGAAAATAATTACTAGATCCATTGCTATGCGCTCCAGTCTTAAAGCTACTTATAAGTTGAAGACGAGCATAGCCATATGATAAAATCTGTTTCTGGTAAAAAATGGATTAAAAAGCACCTAGATGAAAGGCTTGTTGAGCAAATAGTTCAGTCTCATGATTTGCCAGAATTCTTGTCACGAATACTTGTATCTAGAGGAATTAATGTAGATCAAGTTACGTCATTTTTAAATCCAAAATTACGAGATCTACTTCCAGACCCTTTTCATTTGAAGGATATGGATAAAGGGGGCGCAAGAATATTGGCTGCCATAGAAAATAGCGAGTCGATATATATATTAGGAGATTATGATGTAGATGGAGCAACTTCTTCGGCTCTTCTTAAAAGATTTTTCCGTGACATTGGTGTTGATGCTAAGATATTCATTCCAGATAGAATAATAGATGGTTATGGTCCATCAAAAGCAGTGCTTGAGAGGCTGAAAAAGGCTGGTGCGGATGTTGTAATCACAGTAGATTGTGGGGCGGTTGCCTTTGAGCCTCTGAAATATGCTAGCGAAATAGGCTTAGATGTTATAGTTATAGATCATCATATGGGTGGAGAAGAAATTCCAGAGGGGGTTGCTATAATTAACCCTAATAGGCTGGATGAAACAACGGAATATAAATATCTAGCTGCTGTTGGTGTTTCATTTTTGTTCGTAACGGCTATTTCATCACTGCTGAAAAAGGCTGGTTATTTTACCAAGAAATCAATAAATTTAGATTTATTATCTTATCTGGATCTTGTAGCTCTTGGCACTGTGTGTGATGTGATGCCACTTATTGGATTAAATAGAGCGCTTGTTTGTCAGGGCTTGAAGATAATGTCTAGGCGGAATAACCATGGTCTTAAAATTTTGTCAGATATGTCGAGATTGGAAGGTGTGCCAACTTGTTATCATTTAGGTTTTGTTATAGGTCCTAGGATAAATGCTGGTGGGAGGGTTGGAAAATCAGATCTCGGAGCTATTCTTTTATCAACAACTTCAGAGGAAGAGGCTTACAAGATATTCTGGGAGCTTGAAAGACATAACGATGAACGCAAAGCGATAGAAGCTGAAATGCTAGAAGATGCTATGAATGAGGCTTATAGTCAGGCTGATCGTAGCGTAATAATGGTTGCTAGGGAAGGGTGGCATCCTGGTGTTATAGGCATAATCGCTGGTAGAATAAAAGAGAAATTCCAAAAGCCTACGGCTGTTATTGCTATAAATAATGGAATTGGTAAGGCATCTTGCCGTTCTGTTAAGGGAGTGAATTTTGGTGCAAAAATAGTAGAAGCCAAAATGAATGGGATAATAGAAGAGGGTGGTGGACATGCTATGGCGGCAGGTTTTTCCGTTAAAGGTTCTAAAATAAGTGAGCTCCATAATTTTCTATGTGAAAAAATCATGGATGAATATATTGATTTTGCTGAGAATCACTGTCATAAATATGATATTGAAATTACAACTAGTGGTGCTACTTTGACTCTTGTAAAGCAGCTTCAAAAGCTTGCTCCTTTTGGTAGTGGAAATTATGAGCCAATAGTTAGGATAGATGATTTATTTGTCTTGAAGGCAGATTTAGTAGGGGAAAAGCATATCAGTGTTCTTCTTGCTCCAGATAGGAACGCTTATGGTTCCAAGGCAATAAAAGCAATTGCATTTAATTCTTATGACACGCAGATCGGGAAGGTTTTGCTCAGTCCTTCAGCTAATAGAATTTCGGTTTTAGGGAATTTACAAATCAACTCATGGCAAGATAGGGAAAATCTGCAAATCATTATTCATGATTTGCTATCCACTTGATCTTAGCATGCGTGAGGGCGGTGTGTGCCATTCCCGTGCCTCCTCTTTGTCATTCCTGCGCAGGCAGGAATCCAGTTTCAAAAAAGAGCCACGAAGTGGCGCATCATTTACTGGATCCCAGATCACGCCTCGCTTTCGCTCACAGGTCCTGGATGACACCCCTTGTCATTCCTCTGCTGCCACCACTCCTAAAGCTTCCCTCACCATTTCCTCAGTAGGATATATCAACCGTTCATTTAAAGGTTCAATTGGAGCATTACCTATATTTAATTGTTCTGGAGCTACTGGTTCTGGCTCGTCAAAAGATGGATTCAGAGCTTTGTCCTTTTTCCACTGAGCTTCCAGGCACATGTATAAATTTTTGGCTGTCTTATATGCACTATACTGTGCGTCATAGGCCGCTTTTTCTTCCCTGTAATGCTCGAAAGCTGCTTTTGCGCTGGCTTCTTTGGCGGAGGCATATTCTGGTGTGAACACTCCTTTTAACCTATCCACTTGCTCCATGGAGGTGAATTTATTTGCATCATGTATATTTACGCCCGCTCTTAGAGCTTCTAGGCCTATTTTTGTGATCTTAAGGGCATGTTCTATTAGGTAACTAATGTGAATATCTCCTCCACTATTATCCATTGCGGATTTCATCATCTCATGGATTTCAGGATCAAAATTCCCAGAATTTATAATTGGGATCATATTTTGTTCTTCGAGGCTTATTTTAGGAGCCATCTTCACGCCTATTTTATTATTACGGGTAAGATCCAAAGCTATTACTTGATTTTCTGAATCGAACCTTTTTGCTGTTTCAATCAGCCATTCAATATTGTTAACGCCAATTTGTGACATTTGATT
The DNA here is from genome assembly GCA_017995275.1 of Rickettsiaceae bacterium. Taxonomy (GTDB): domain Bacteria; phylum Pseudomonadota; class Alphaproteobacteria; order Rickettsiales; family Rickettsiaceae; genus JAGOJE01. The sequence goes on from JAGOJE010000013.1 coordinate 6,416, forward strand.
TATAATCTTAAAAGCTTTCAAGTTATTTTGATTAAAATCTCCTATTTTGCCCATAATATATTCATTCTTAAAGAAGTAGCTTTGCAAAAGTTGTAGATTCTTTTCAGAATTTTCAATAGCGAAATTTTCGTAATTTATCACTATCTGTGCTTGGTGGAGTTTTTCTTTAGCTTCTTTATCATCCGGATTCATAGCTAGGACATTCTGTGCATCTTCACAATCTATATTTGCTTCTTCTAATTGGTCCTTAGATGCTGACATTAAAATTTCAGTCATTGATATTTCTCTGTCTATTTTTTGATATATTGCCTTGAAAGCTTCAACCTGAATTTCTTTAGTAAAGTTATTTGCTTCAGCAACTGTTATGTTTTTTATCTTTATAGCCTCTGCTTTAGCTCTGGAAGCCTCCAAAACATTAGGGCAAAGTGCAACTGCTTCATCTACTGAGGCCTTGCCGCTTTTAAGCGCTTGTAATTGATAGTTATTGGTTATTTTTTTACATTCTGTAAATGCAAGGTCGCCATTAGTGAAAGCATAAGCGTTAACCAAAGTGAGAAATGCATTTGCATGAAGTTCTTTTAATGTCAGCAAGCTTTCTATATCAATCAGCCCAGTTCTATAGCAATTTTTGATGGTACTGCTAGAATTTGCAATTTGTAGTATTTGTGGATTTGTTTCAGCCTCATCCATTAAATCCCTATCTTCTCTTTCGTTAAATGGCATAATTTTCTCCTATTTATGTGGTTGTACTTACTGCGTCATTCCGGCGCGCCTTGTCATTCCTCTGCGTCTTGTCATTCCTGCGCCTCATCTTTGTCATTCCTGCGCAGGCAGGAATCCAGTTTCAAAAAAGAGCCACGAAGTGGCGCATCATTTACTGGACCCCGGATCTTCGGCTGCGCTACGCTCAGCCTGTCCGGGGTGACACTTATATCCCTTGGCTCGCTTTCGCTCGTCTGTACGGGATGACGGGTTCTCTATCAACTTAATAGCACAAAATTTACGCAATTAACAGTTGTATCGCTTTATAATCCACAACCATTTTCGCACTGTTGCAAAAATGGCGCCTGGTTCTTTTTTTTTTTTTCGTTTTTTGGGAGGCTTTTGTTGACTAATAATTACTTAATTAGTATTCTGACGCTCAATAATATAATATTAACGCCCAAATTTGAGGAAAAAATTATGAAAAAAATGAATAAATTATTAGCCACAGCTTCTGTTTTTGGAGTTCTATCGCTTGCAAGTAACGCTTTAGGTGCGGCGGCGACGGCTAATTACAGGCTGACGGCGAATGCTATTTTGAATTTAAATATCCCAGACGCTAATGTTGAAAATGAAGGCGCCCCTGGCGTTTGGGCTGCTATGGATGGCCACACGCTATGTACTGCAAATCCAGATATTGATCTTGCAGCACGTACACTTTCCTTGGTTGATGCAAATAATTTGTGGTATAATTTTACTGGGGCCGGCACAGCAAAAATAACTGCCGGGCTCCAAACTGCGTCAATAAATATACGTGGTCTTGTCGACGGTGTAACTATTGATGGCAATAATATTGCAGCGTTAAACACAATTACTGCAGTACTTTCTGAGGCGGGAGCAACATCAGTTTATGTCAAAAATAGCTCTGAGGATGACCTTAGTTTTTCTTTAGGTGGTGCTAATAATTCATATCAAAAACTTAGTTTTCATGGGGCAGTAAATTGTAACTCATTAAATATTTCAGCGAATGCCGCAGGAGCTATAGTAGTTGACGGAGACGATTTTAGTATAAACTTTACAGGGAAGGTTAATAGTTTAACATTACAAAATGCTAAAACCATCTCCGCTAGAAGTGTCTATTTCAATATGGCTGCTGGGGTTACAAATCAAGTTGGGCTGGATCAAGTTACCACTATTACTGCTACAGACGCTACCATAACATTCGCGGATGCTGGTGTTGCTATAGACTACGCTTTTGATAATTTGACTGAATTAAATGCTGCTGCTGATGCAATTTATATCGGTAATAATATCTCTCTTGTGACAAAGCAGGGTGTTGCTGTTACTGGTTCTGCATTGACTTTGGGAAATGGTGCAAGGCTTTCAATCTCTGGGGCTACGATTGGGGCCGGTGGAACCACTTTAAATAATAACTCTGTTTTGACTATTAAGAGCAACATTATTGATGCTGCTCTTAATAAAACCTTTGCATTAGGCGGTATAAATGTTTCTGCTCTTCCTCTTGCTCCTGCTCCTGCTGATGTTGTTGGTGCTATAGTTTTTGATACAGAAACTAATGAATTAGTTTTTAGTAATGCAGCTGGTAGTGATGTTAATGCTGCTAGTCTACCTTGGGTAGACTACGTTACAATCCTGACTAGTAATAGAGTAGCATTTACTGGTGAGGGCGCTGTTACTATGCCAGGTCTTAAAACTATAGAAAGTAAAGCAACTGACGTATCATTTACTGGAGCAGGCGCTGTTACTATGGCAGCTCTTGAAAGTATAAAAGCTTATACATTTGTGGAATTTTATAAAACTGTCGACATCGTCCTGGCCGCTCTTAAAACTATAGAAAGTACGAGTTCATATGTTAAATTCGGTGGAACTGGAAAGATTGAAATGGCCGCTCTTGAAACTATAACAGCAGATACTAATGTGGAATTCAGTGGAGCAGGCGTTGTTAACATGACCTTTGCTGGTGGTAAAAGTATAAGAGCTACCAAAGGATATGTTAAATTTACTGGAGCAGGCGCTGTTACTATTGCAGGTCTTGAAAATATAAGAGCAGAAACTAATGTGGAATTCAGTGGAGTGGGTGATGTTACTATGGCCGCTCTTGAAACTATAAAAAGTAATAATGGTAGTGTGCTATTTTCTAGCGAAGGCAAAGTTACTATGGCGGAGCTTAAGACTATAGAGGCGCTAAATGATGTTAAATTCACTGGTAAAGGTGAAGTTACTATGGCAAAGTTTGACACTATAACGGCAGCTAATGTCGACTTCAGCGGCGAAGGCAAAGTTACTATGGCAGCGCTTGTAAACATAGATACTACTACTGCTGCTAATAAGGGATATGTAAAATTCACTGGTAAAGGTGAAGTTACTATGGCAAAGCTTGAAACTATAAAAGCAGAGACTGATGTGGAATTCAGTGGAACAGGCGCTGTTACTATGGCCGCTCTTAAAACAATAGAAAGTGTCACAGAAAAAATAAGATTCTCTGGTGGGAGTGTAGGCTCTGTTAAAGATTATAAATTTGATGCCTTAGAAGAAATAAAATCTGCAAAGACTATTGAAGTTAGTGACTATACCACTCTTACCGGAAGAGCGGTTGTAGGAGGTGGTCTTCAAGTTACTTCTCCTGATGGCTTAATTCTTGGCAAATCAGCAAAGGCTAACATAACAACTGGTCGTACAGGAGCTGTAACTTTAGGTGAAAATTCAGAATTAACAATTTCTGGAGGCAATGCTGCGTTGGATCTTGGTGCTGTAAATGCAGTAGCAACTGGTAATGGTAAATTGATATTTGGTGAAGATTTTGTATTTCAAAATAACATAACAGCAGCTGAAGTGAATGTTACTGCTGCACATACATTGTCTTTAAATAATCCTAACTCCTCAGTGCAAATCAATGCAAAAATGACGAATGATACTGAAGGACACCTTACTGTAGAAGTTAAAAACTTTTTTAATGTCACACAAGATATAGGAACGGCGCAGAAGTATATTGGGGAGTTGAAGTTTAATAATATAGGGCTTGGGAAAGCTGTTATTGATGACATAGTAGCTGGATGGGCGGCGGCTGCCGGCGATCCTGCAAATGCAGCGGCTGCCCTTAATGTCGTAGTGGGTGCCGATATAGGTACCTTAAGAACAGGGTTAGAAGCAGCTTTTGACGGTATAGTAGGAGCAGGCCATCAAGTTGCTGGCACATTAAAAGCTGATGTATCAGCAGCTGCTCAAGCGATTTACGATTTAGTAAAAAGTTCCGGTGGTGCTGAAGCATATGCTCTTGATGCTGCTAAAGCTGCTGCCGCACTCTTAGCTGGTGATCCTAAATATGCAGCGGCATTAAAGTCTCCTGCATTTGCAGCTCCTAATGTATATAGTAATAAATTGACTGCAACATTAGGTTCTCATGCTCAAGAAGTATACAGTATTAACAGTAACATTAACTTTAAGCAAGATTCTACTCTAACAGTGGCTTATAACTATTATGCATTAAAATTTAATGGAAATATTACTGGATGGGATCAGGCGGGTGCTGTTGGAGCCCAAATCAAAACCATAACCTTTGATGGCAATGGGGATTATACTCGCATTTTTTTCGCTGGAAATGTGAAGATGAATATTACAAATAGGAATGTTGGAAGAAGTTTTACTTTTACTGATGGCGCAACTTATGAAGGTGATATACATGATACTTCTGGTTTTGCTACTGTAACATATAGTGGTGGTGGAACATGGAAGGGTAATTTAACTGGTCGTTCATTTTATATTAATAACATAAACCCAACAAAAACCTTATCAATGCAAGGTACATTAACAGATGTTGCAGTGAGTTATGCTGCAGCCGAAGCTCTCAACCTTGCAAAGACTAAGGCTACCGAAACACTTACAAGCCTAGACGCTACGAATGCAGCAGGAAGCCATGTATATGATAATCTATTCCTTGCCCAAGCTGCAGAAGTTAGTGCGCAGGAATGTATTAATGCTGCATATACAGCTTATGATCTAGACCCAACAAACCCTCTAGTTATTGCTGCTCTTGCATCATATGATGCTGCTCAAGCTCTTACGGCGGCAGTAAATGCCAACGCAGCAGATGTGGGCAATCAAGCCCTTGCAGGAGCTGCAACAACAGCTGCAACAGCTGCAGAAACAGCACTCGCCACGGCACTTAATAATCTTAAACTTCCACAGATAAAACTAACAGGCGATTTAACTTTAACAAATAGTACTTATATTGCAGGAAAAGGCGCTGTTATAGATTTGTCGGATGCTACTGATGCGCTATCTACTAAATTGATAATTGGCAATGGTAGTACATTTAGAGTTCCAGCTAATACCACTTTAACAATCAAAGTAAAAGCTGGCGAGGCTAATTCAGCTGTGCTGTTTTCTCCAGAGACTGTAGCACTAGCTGGAGACGAAGGAAAATTCCAGATTGGAGCAAACTCCGAAATAACTATACAGGAGGTGGG
>JAGOJE010000148.1 GCA_017995275.1 Rickettsiaceae bacterium
ATATAGCCCCCGCCCTTTTAAAGCACGTAAATAAAATTTGGGAAGAAAATCCAGAAGAAGGGAAAAATTTATTGTCCTTCTTTATAGAGAAAGGAATGAATCTTTCTGCTAAGCAAAGCTACAATAATGCGGTTATGATTGCTATTGAGCGAGATAATCTAGGGATGCTCCTACAACTTCTAAAAAGTGGCGCAAATGCTAATATTGCGATTAGACCAGAAACTGACGAAACTTGTAATTTCATAAAAACACCATTCATGACAGCAACTGGTAGAAAGAATTTCGAAGCAATGAAAATCCTTCTTGATTTCGGCGCTGACCCATATCTTCCGGAAAAAGAATACAGAAAAGCTTATGGTAGTAATGACGATGTAGAAATATTGGCAACCACTCGTAATACAAATGACATAAGCCCTTTCACTGGAGATGGAGCTGAGGAATACACAATTAAGTGCCATAGCTTTATACAAAACTATTTCTTAGAAAAAATCACTCTACAATTATCCCAAATCGCTCATGAAAGTAAAAGCTATGGGCAAGAAATAGTAACGACTTCTACCAATGAGATAAAAGAAGAAGCATCTCCAGTTATAGAAGAAATTCCTTCTAACGTAGATATTTCAGCTAATGTAGATGAGACATTAAACAAATATTCTGATTACTTGCAAGAAGCTGCGTTAGATACAAGATTACCAGATTTTCAGCAAATTCAGTGCCAGTTTGACTCTCTGCTGCTGGACTTTGTGCAAACAAGTCGGGAAGATACTCTAACAAAATTGTGGGAGTTATTAGACAGAAATCCAGATTTACATGGTTATTCAATAACTACATTAATAAATAAGAAGACTGGAGTGGAAATCGCAAAGGATGTATTAGCGACAACTCCCAAGACCCTAGATGAATTTTTTAGGCAAAAAAAACAGCAAATAGAAGGAAGGGAAAAAGTTGACACAAATTCTGAAGAAAAAACATTAGGACCGAATATATATAAAATCCTTAGTAAATATGGTGAGTCCTTTTTTAAAATAGCCAATAATTGCTGGGAATTTGCTAAAAAATATTCTGCCAAATTCGAAAAAATGCATTTTATATCACCAAATTCCGAAGGTGAAATAGGTATAAAGCACTACAATGACGGGCTTGTAAAAATGAAACTCGCAACAAATTGTGATGACGCTTTATGTTGTACTAAAATATTTGTTAATAATGATACAAATCAAAAACTATATCTATTTGATGAAATTAAAAATCATAATGAAGTATCAAAAGCTGGTGTTGTGACATATACTGGTATGGATGGGGATGTGTTTGATGATATGGTCTATGGAAAATAGCTAGATCAGTGGCTGGGGCGGCTGGATTCGAACCAACGCATGACGATACCAAAAACCGTTGCCTTACCGCTTGGCGACGCCCCAAAGATGATGACTTTATATCAACAAAAGAACATCTCGTCAAGAATTCTTGTAGCACATAGTAAAAATTGTCAGTCATAGACTTTACTGATTATAAAAATTCTGAAACTCGACATCTCCGAGCCACAATATTTTCCCAAACACTTTGCGATTTGGGTAAATTTGTCCAATTGCTTCTTTATAAAAGCAAAGCTGTTTTTCATAAAAATCTAAAAAGTTACTTCTATCCTTATAACCTGTTTTATAATCAATGATTATAATTTTTTCTTCATCCATTGCTAGTAAATCAATACGTCCACTACGTTGCTGACCATCAATTACAACACCAAATGAAACTTCAGCAAGAAGCTCCATTTTTAAAATTTCTACAAATTCTTCAAGAGTTAAGATTTTGGAAATTTGAGAGGATATAAAACTTCTTTGAGATTCTGGTAAAAGTGATAAAACAGGATGATCCTTAGTTATATTAAAATCCTTATTTCTTATGATATCTTCCATGACTTTATGAAACACATTACCAAATAGAAGACCTGCTGAAGAATCTTCAACCTCTATTTCTTGACTATGTCCTAAAAACTCCCTCACTTTTGGCGCAAAGATTGGAATTAAAGGCATTGGTAGAGTGTTTTCTTGTGGTGCTATATAGCTATTTTCTGAAATTAAACCATAATTTTCATAAATTAAAGCTGGCGAAGGGAGAAAGTCATATTGCTTTTCTTTGTAATCCTGATCTAGCATAGTTTTGTAGGCTATATCATACCAGGAACCATCTTGCGGAGATTTCGCGGCAGATGTGTGAGATGTAACCAGAAGAATATCTTCAGCCCTAGTCATTGCAACATAAAGAAGTCTTAAATATTCCTGATACTCAAGATCCTTATTATAATTTTTACAATCTATGAAGTATTTATTACTACTACCACCAATTCCATTCCAAAGAGCTATATCATCTTTATTCCATATAATTTTATTAGAATTTATTGATATTGAGGCAGTATCTGCCACTATTACTACGGGAGCTTGCAAACCTTTAGACCCATGTATAGTCATTATGCGTACCTTCCCGCTATTTTCTACACTGCGTTTCACTTCTGCATCTTTCCTTGCAAACCATATAACAAATTCTTGCAAGCTCAAACTTATATCCTTAACAAAATTTCCTACAAGAGTCAGAAATTCATTAATTACATCCTCTGTTTCCTCAACTCCATATTCTATAAGCTGTTTTTTATAACTAAGTATATTTAAAATAACGTGATAAAAATCTGCCGCAGAATATGCTTTATATATTTCTATAAATTGATTTAGTTTGCACTGCGCATCTTCTGGACATTTTTTCCACAATGAGAGCTCTTTATTTGCTAGTATAAGTTCTTTCAGGAAAGCATCACTTATCCCAAAAAATGGAGATTTAAGCAATGCAGCCAAATTTAAATCATCAAATGGCTGAAGAACAAATTTCGCTAAAGAAATCAAGTCTTTCGAGGTAACGCTGTCTGAGAGTAACAATCTGTCCACACCAGAAACATCTATTTTTTCTTCATGTAATGCTGATATTAAATCATAAACAAAGTTGCTTCTTTTTCTAACTAGAATCATTATATCGCCAGCTGAAATTTTTCTCTTCGTGGAAGCTAATATCACCCCAGAATCCATCTGGTTTTTTATATATTTTGCGATTGCTTTACTCATTAACTGGCT
>JAGOJE010000149.1 GCA_017995275.1 Rickettsiaceae bacterium
TGGCAGAATAGGAGTAAAATCCACGGCTATATTCCTTATGACAACATGTTTTGCTGTTATATTCGGTATAGGTGTAGCGCATTTTATGGAGCCTGGCAAAGGGCTTGTTATGGATTTTGGATTCACAAACTCTGGGCCTAAAGCCTTTGATTTGCCCGCCTTTTTTCTGAATATAATACCTTCGAATGCAGTAGCCGCACTTGCTGGGGAGAATGTTTTGCAAGTAGTGTTTTTCGCTATTTTTACTGGCCTTGCTATCAATAAAATGGGTTCTTCGGCATCTAGTATAAAGGGCTTTTTCCAAGCGATGTCTAAAGTTGTACTAAAGATGATTTCAATGATCATTACGCTTTCTCCTTATGGAGCATTTGCTTTAACTGCCTGGGTTGTGGGCGCGCAGGGTGTGGATATTTTATTCAGTCTTTCTAAACTTGTCGGAGCGATGGTAATTGCGATGGGTTTGCAATATCTGATTTTTGGAGTCTTGATATTAGTATTTTGTAATATCTCCCCAATTCCTTTTTACAAAAAAAGCTTGGAATATCAGGTGATTGCTATTTCAACTGGAAGCAGTAAGGCAAGCTTATCTACAACGATGAAGGTATGTAAGGAGGATCTTGGAATATCAGATACAAGTACTTCATTCGTTCTGCCTTTAGGGGCTTCTATAAATATGGATGGTACGGCTATAAAGTTAGGTCTTGCAGCATTATTTGTTGCGCAGATAATGAATGTTGATTTAAAAATGATGGATTATGTTATAATGATTCTTACGGCAACACTTGGCTCTATAGGTGCTGCTGGTATTCCTGGTGCATTTATGGTGATGCTTCCGATGGTTTTATCTTCTGTTAATTTGCCTATAGAGGGTGTAGCACTTTTTGCCGGTATAGATAGGTTACTTGATTTGTTAAGTACAACTATAAACATTACTGGAGATGCTACTATTACTTTGATAGTCGATAATAGCGAAGGTACTTTGGATAAAGACAGATATTATAGTGAATAAACACAACACACGGAGGTGAAAATGTTTTCTAAAATAATAATCCCAATCGATTTAACCGATAGATTTCCATGGAAGATGGTTGTGCCTGTTGCAATGAATTTTGTCAATTCTTTTGGTTCAGAGCTTCATTTTGTATATGTAATACCAGATTATGGTGTATCCATGGTGCAGGATTATCTACCAAAGAACTGGTTTAAAGACCAGGTTGAAAAATCTACAGAGGTTATTCAAGGGAAATTCAAGCAATATCTTCCTAGTGATGTTACTCCTACTTTCTATATAGGGAATGGTACTGTATATGATGAGGTCCTAAAATATGTAGAGGCAACAAAGGGGGAGCTTATAATACTTCCCGCTGTAAGACCAGAACTAGGGGATTATATGCTAGGTCCTAATGCATCTAAAATAGCAAGGCATGCAAAAGTTTCTGTTATGCTAGTTAGGGACTGATTGTGGGAACATCAAAGGAAATGATGGATTATATTTTAGAACAGATAGAAGGGGCAGGTGATGTATCTGCCAAAAAGATGTTTGGTGAATATGGTTTATATCGTAATGGTAAAATTATTGGCTTTGTTTGCGATGATGAGCTATTTATAAAGCCAAGTGATGCTATAAAGGCTTTTCTTGGCGAATATAAGGAGAAACAGCCATACCCAGGAGCTAAGCAATATGTGCTGATATCTGGGGAATATTTTGATGATGCCGATTTTATGTCGGAAATTGTAAAAGTGGCCTATAATGGCCTTTATTTTGTATAAAACAACTAATGAGGTAAAAAAATGTATCCTATTGTTAGATTACGTAGAAATAGAAAACACGATTGGTTGAGGTCTATGGTTGCTGAGCATTCTCTCAGCGCTTCTAACCTTATATTGCCTATATTTGTTATTGAGGGAGAGAAAAAACGCGAAGAAATAAAAACTATGCCATCTGTATATAGGCTTTCTATAGATGAAGTTTGTAGAGAAGCGAAAAAAGCCGCTGATCTTGGCATTAAAGCGATCGCATTATTTCCTGTTGTCAGTGACGAATTAAAGTCAGACGATGCTGAAGAAGCATATAATTTGGATAATTTAATTTGCAGAACTGTAAGGTCTATTAAAAATGCTGGTATTAATATTGGTATAATATGCGATGTAGCTCTGGACCCTTACACTCAGCATGGGCATGATGGGATAGTAAAGGATGGGGATGTAGATAATGACGAGACTATAGAGGCTTTGTGTAATCAAGCTTTAGTTCTTGCAAAAGCTGGGGCTGACATAGTTGCTCCATCGGATATGATGGATGGTAGAATAGGCGCGATAAGGGACTATCTAGATGAAGAAGGATTCGAAAACCTACCGATACTGGCCTATGCTGTGAAATATGCTTCTAGTTTTTATGGCCCTTTTAGATGTGCTGTGGATTCAGACAAAAGTGGTAAAATCTGCAAAAAAACCTATCAGATGGACCCAAGAAATATAGATGAAGCAATTAGGGAAATAGAGCTCGATATAGAAGAAGGTGCGGATATAGTAATGGTAAAGCCTGGTATGCCTTATCTTGATGTAATTCATGCTGCAGCGCAAAATTTTACAGTGCCTGTTTTTGCTTATCAAGTCTCTGGTGAATATGCGATGATAAAATGCGCTGCAAATGCTGGATGTTTTGACTTTAAAAAAGCAATGTTAGAATCTTTAATAGCCTTCAGAAGAGCTGGGGCTAGAGTAATATTCACCTATGCTGCAATTGAGGTTGCACAGTGGTTGCGGGAGGAGCAAAATGCCTAAAAAAAGAGAAAATAAAGAGGCGAATGTTTTTGCTAAAGTTGTGATAATAGTATCTATGGTAATAGCCTTAGTATCTTTATATTTCTTCATGGCCTATAAAACCCCAAATAAACCGCTAAATGGAGCGGAAATTGAGGAAGAGGTAAAAATAGGTGGAGACTTTACCTTGATAGATCAGCATGGTAATTCATTCTCCAGCGATAAATTAAAAGGAAAGCCAAGCATTATTTATTTTGGTTTTACTTTTTGCCCTGATATATGCCCAACAGCGCTTGAAAAAATAACTACAGTAGTGGATGAGCTTGATAAATATTATAC